>CAXGVP010000783.1:0-2396 GCA_964013055.1 uncultured Albimonas sp. | reverse complement strand
AAGCAGCCGATGGCGGCGTCGGATTGCACCAGCACCTGCCCGGCGCGGTCGGGGTCCAGCAGGGCGGCCCAGCTGTCGACCTTCGCCGGGTCCACGCCGACCACGGCGAAGGCGTCGGCGTTGTGGACCGTGGGGACCATGGAGATCCGGTCGGAGGGCTTCGCCCCCAGCGATCCGTCGGGCTGCACCCAGAGCAGGCGTGAGGGGTCCCCGCCCGGCGCGGCGCGGCCGGGGCCGATGCGGCCGGTGAGGGGAAGCTCTCCGACCGCGTCCCAGGCGGCGATGCGGCGGACGTCCAGCGGCTGGATCGAGCCGGCGGGCCAGATCAGGTCCAGGTCGTGGAACCACTGGTCGTAGACGTCGAAGCTGGAGGGGAACAGCGCCCCGCGGCGCTGGGCGGAGGCGCCGTCGAGGGTGATCAGCTCCAGCGGCATCCCCAGGTCCGCCTCGGCCAGCCTGCGGATCGGCTCGATCTGGGTGACCGAGGTGCCGAGCACGCGCAGGGGCTCCCGCGGGCGCCTGACCGCGGGGGCCTGCGGGCCGGGGGACGGGCGCCGGGGGAGGCGCTCGGCAGGGCCGCGAGGGGCGAGGATCTCCGCGGCCCCGGCCATCTCAGGCCAGCGCCTCGCGGATCCTGGCCACGATGGCCTTGCGCTCGGCCCGGGCGGCGAGCGCGCTGTCCATGGTGGCCTCGACGAACTGCACCGGCATGTGGGGCTGAAGCTGGCCGATCAGATCCATGTCGGCGGAGATGATCGTGCCGACCATGAAGTAGCCGCCGCCCGAGACGGCGTCGCGGTGCAGGACGATCGGCTCGGTCCCGCCGGGCACCTGCACGGAGCCGTAGGGATAGCAGCCGTCCACGATGTTGGAGGGGTCGGAGCCGGCGCCGAAGGGACGCTCGCGCGGCTCGAACTCCATCGGGCGGCCGCCCTTGAAGCGGTAGCCCATGCGGTCGGCCTCGGGGGCGACTTTCCACTCGTCGGCGAAGAAGTGTTTTTGGGCGTCGGGGGTGATCCAGTGCCAGAAGAGGCCCGGCAGCACGCGGAGTTCGGCGGGGGAGCCGGGGCCGCGGCGCAGGTCCGGGGGGACGGTGGCGCCGGGTCTGGCGGGGCCGGGCTCTCCGGTGGGGATCACGTCGCCGGCGGCGATGGCGCGGCCGTCGACGCCGCCCAGCGCGCCGATGGCGTAGGTGGAGCGGGAGCCGAGCGCGGGCTCGGTCGCGATGCCGCCGGAGACGGCGATGACGATGCGGGCGCCGGACTTGAGGTAGCCGAAGGAGAGGACCTGGCCGGCCTTGACCGGGATCGCGGTCCAGCCGGGCTGTTCCTCGCCGTCGAGCAGGATCGGCAGCTCGGCGCCGGTGACGGCGACGAGGCCGTCGGACTGGAATTCGAGCTCGGGGCCGAGGAAGACGGCTTCGAGGGCGGCGGCGTCCTCGGGGTTGCCCACGAGGAGGTTGGCGGCGCGGAGCGAGAGGCGGTCCATGGCGCCCCCCTGCGGGATGCCGAGGTGGAAATAGCCGGGGCGGCCGAGGTCCTGGACCGTGGTCAGCAGGCCGGGCTTGAGAACCTTAAACGGCATCGAGCGCCTCCATCAGCTTGGCGTTGGTCCCGGCGGGGTCTGCGGTCCAGGCGGCGAGGTCGAAGGAGACCTCGGCGATGCGGGGGCGCCAGGCGCCGGTCTTGACGTCGGCCTCGATGCGGTCGTGCTCCTCGCGCCCGATGGGGGTGAATTTCACGATGTCGCCGGGGTTGAAGAAGACCATGAAGTCCGAGAGGTAGCTGATCGTCTCGGTCGGATCGAAGATCGGCATCGGGGTGATGCCGAACATCTGGTAGCCGCCGGCGCCGCGCACCGAATAGATGCAGGAGAAGCAGCCGCCGTAGCCGACCGTCTGCTTGGGCGTGTCGGTGCGGGGGCGCAGGTACTTGGGGACCTGGAGCTGCTTTTCCCGTTCCACGAGCTGATACATGAAGGGCAGACCCGCGACGAAGCCGACCATGGAGACGAACCAGGGTTGGGAGTGGAAGGCCTCGATGAAGGCCTCGGGGCCGTCGTAGCCGTTGATCCGGGCGGCGTAGTCGAGGTCGGAGCCCGACGGGTCCTGGTGACGCTCGCGGAAGCGCATCAGGGTCTCGTGGGTCCAGGGGTCCTGGAAGTAGACGGGGACCTCGACGATCCGGGTGGTGATGGTCTTGGCGGCGTTTTCGGCCTTGGACTCCAGGGCCTTGAGCTCGGCCATCATCGCGTCGGGGGCGATGACGTCGGGGTCGTATTTCACCTGGAAGGAGGCGTTGGCGGGGCAGATCTCGGTGACGCCGGGGATGTTCTTCTCGCGGAGCGCGGTGGTGATCGAGATCGCCTTGAAGAAGGCGTCGAGGGACATCTCCTCG
>CAXGVP010000782.1:0-2396 GCA_964013055.1 uncultured Albimonas sp. | reverse complement strand
CGGGGGCCCGAGAGCGCCCCGGACTTGATCCGGGGCCTCTCGCCGCCTGCCGCAGGAGGCCCCGGATCAGGTCCGGGGCGCCCTCGGGGCCGCCCTCAGCCCTCCAGCACCTTGCCGGGGTTCATGCGGCCGTCGGGGTCCAGCGCGCGCTTGATCATCCGCATCACGGCGATCTCCTCCGGGCTGCGCGAGTGCCCCAGGTAGGGCCGCTTGGTCGTGCCGATCCCGTGCTCGGCCGAGATCGAGCCGCCGAACTCGCGCACCGTGTCGTAGATCGCCCGGTCGAAGCCCTCGCGCGGCTGCTGCGCCCCGCAGGCGGCCGAGCGCACGATCAGGTGCAGGTTGTTGTCGCCCAGGTGCCCGTAGGCGAGATGCATCGCGTCGGGCCATTGCGCGCGGACCCGGGCGGCCGAGGTCTCGACGAAGCGGTCGGTGACCCCCGCCGGCAGGCCGATGTCGTAGGAGACCAGCGGCCCCGCCTTCTGGCGCAGGTCGCCGACGATCTCGCGGATCTGCCAGAAGGCGGCGGCTTCGCGCTCGGTCTGGGCGATCAGGGCGTCCTCGATCAGGCCCTGCTCCAGCAGCTCCCCCAGCGCGTCGGGCAGGCGGCTGTCCTCGCCGGCGCCGAAGCGGGAGATCTCGACGATGGCATAAAACGGGTGCGGCGCGGCGAAGGGGCGGCGCAGGTCGAAGGTCGAGGTGATGGTGTCGAGGTATTCGTCCCACATCGCCTCGAAGCTGGTCAGGCCGGGGCCGAAGCGGGCGCGCAGCGCCGCCAGCAGCCCCAGCAGCGAGGCATAGTCGGGCAGGGCGCACAGCGCCACGTCCAGCGCCGCGGGCTTGGGCTGCAGGCGCAGGGCGATGCGGGTGATCGCGCCCAGCGTGCCCTCGGCCCCGACGAACAGGTGCTTGATGTCGTAGCCGGTGTTGTTCTTCACCAGCCGGTTGAGCGCGTTCACCACCGTGCCGTCGGGCAGCACCACCTCCAGCCCCAGCACCTGGTCGCGCGCGGTCCCGTAGCGGATCACCCGGTTGCCGCCGGCATTGGTCGAGACGTTCCCCCCGATGGAACAGGACCCGCGCGAGCCGAGATCCAGCGGGAAGAACAGCCCCGCCTGGTCCGCCGCCTGCTGCACCTGCTGCAGCGGCGTGCCCGCGCGCACGATCATCGTGGCGCCCTCGGCGTCGACCTCCTCGACGCCGGTCATCCGCTCCATCGACAGGGCGACGCCGCCGGCGACGGGGTGGGCTCCGCGGACCAGCCCGGTCAGCCCGCCCTGGGGCACCACCGCCAGCCCCGCGTCGGCGCAGGCGCGCAGCACCGCCGAGACCTCCGCCGTCGTGCGCGGCCGGGCCAGCGCCAGCGGGCGGACCGGGGGCTGGCGGGACCAGTCCTGCAGGTTGCGGTCGGGGATCGCCTCGCCGAAGGCCAGAAGGTCCGCGGGCAGGTCCGGGCCGGCGGCGGCCAGCGCCGCGCGCAGGGCCTCTTCGGCCCCGGCCGGGGCGGGGTTCGGACGGTCGAGGGACGGGGTCTCGGTCATGCTGCGCCTCCCATGCGCCTTGCGCCCGGGATTCGCGTCGCGGGCGTCGTCGTTGCGCCGACGATAACGGGTCCGCGACGCGATTGCGCGCCCCCGCGCGCCCCCGCGCGTGAAGACGCGAGGGGCGGCTCAGTCGGGGCGATGCCTCACGATCTCGAAGCCTTCGTCGGGCGTCGGGGGCGCGTAGCGGCGGGCGAAGGCGTGGAACTGCGCCTCGCTCGGGGCGAAGGGGTGCAGGCCGGCGGCGTTGCGCGCGCGCAGCCGCGCGAGGCACAGCGCCTCGGGCGTCTCCAGCACATGCATCCGGTGGGCGACGCCCGAGCGGTCGAGGAGGCCGCGCATCCAGGCGCGCTGCTCTGGCGTGTTGGCGGGGAAATCCAGCGCCACCGACAGGCCCGCGGCCAGCAGCGCCTCGACATGCGGGGCCATGGCGGCGCGCAGCTTGCCCGAGCAGCGGAGGTAGTCGGCGCCGTCGTGCATCTGGTCCGCGAACAGCGGCGCCAGCCAGGCGTCCTCGGACAGCCGGACGACCCCGGCGGGGGCGGAGAGACGGGCGGCGAGCGTGGACTTGCCGGCCGCCATCAGGCCGCACAGCATGTGCAGCACGGGCGTGGAACGGGTCATGGAGCGACGATCTCCAGCGGCGCCGTCGAACCGGCGCGGAGAGGGGGGAGCGGACGACGAAATCCCGGCCTGACGGGTCAGGCCGGGCGGCTAATTCGCCGAATGCGGCGCGCCTGCGGGCGGCCGCGCATCTGCTCCACGCGCGTCATCGCCGGGCCATGCCATCGCGTCGGGCCCGGCGCAAGCGAAAGCCGGCGCTCAGCCCGCGGGCGGGACCACGCAGCCCTCGGC
>CAXGVP010000781.1:0-2396 GCA_964013055.1 uncultured Albimonas sp. | reverse complement strand
CTTCGCCCGCCTCGCCGTCGCGATCGCAAAATACTGGACCAACAAGCGCTGCGTCGGCGTGGTCTACGAGGCGATGGAGTGCCTGGGCGGCGTCGGCTACGTCGAGGAGGCGCCGCTGGCGATGCTCTACCGCGAGGCGCCCCTCAACTCGATCTGGGAAGGCTCGGGCAACGTCATCTGCCTCGACGTCCTGCGCACCCTGGGCCGGGCCCCCGAGGCGGCGGAGGCGTTGAAGGCCGAGCTGTCGGCCCGGCGCGGCGAGGATCCCCGCTACGACGCCGCCCTGGCCGAGGCGGCCGCGGCGCTCGAGCGCCCGTCCGAGGCGCAGGCCCGCCGTCTGGTCGAGCGTCTGGCCCTGCTGATCCAGGCCTCGGAGCTGATGCGCCTGGGCGACCCCGCGGCGGAGGCGTTCCTCGCCACGCGCCTGGCGGGCGAGTGGGGGCGCACCGCGGGGACCCTGCCCGCGGGAACCGACGCCGGCGCGCTGGCCGCCCGGATCTGAGGGCGCGGGGCGGGTCCCCGATACGAAGTCGAATATATCTCGCAAAACAGGGGTTTGGCGGCTTCCAAAACCCGGCGCCGCGTTCCGTCCGACGAAACGATCAAGGCGGCGCCTGCCTTGTTTCGGGGCATTCGACGCAGCGGAACTCCTTGCTTCGACTGGCGGAATCGCGTCCCGGAGCGCTTCTTGCGCCTTGCCGCAGTTGGGGCGAAACCGGTGTCATTTCAGGGACTCCGTGGACGGGGGAGAAAGCCGCTCCAACCTCATCCTCACGATACGACGACGGCCGCATCGCAGCCCCGGGAGAGGGGCGCGTCACCCCGCAAGGCCGTCAGTTGGAACACGGAGGAGAAGCGACATGATGCGGCTCGTCACCACCACCGCCCTGGCCCTGGCCCTGACCGCCCCCGGCTACGCCGTGCTGGCGCAGGAGAAGGCGCCCGAGGCGAAGACCGGCGCCAAGGCGTCCGGCGGCGTCTACATGGCCAAGGCCGAGAAGACCGACGTCTTCGGCTCCGACTTCCTGGGCAAGGACATCTACGTCCAGGAGGCCGAGAACGACATGGCCGAGGCCCGCGCCGAGGCCGACGAGGAGCTGGCCGAGGGCCAGGAGGACGCCTCCGAGGAGATGGCCGACGCCCAGGGCGAGGACGCCGAGGAGGTCGCCGAGGCCAAGCAGGAGGCCTCCGAGGAGATGGCCGAGGCGCAGGCCGAGGCCCAGGAGGAGGTCGCCGAGGCGAACGAGGAAGCCTCCGAGGAGATGGCCGAGGGCCCCGAGTGGGAGTCGATCGGCGAGGTCTCGGATGTGGTGATGACCCGCGACGGCGACGTGAAGGCCGTGCTGGTCGACGTGGGCGGCTTCCTGGGCCTGGGCGCCAAGACCGTGGCGATCACCATGGAACAGCTGTCCTGGCAGACCGAGGAAGGCGACGACGAGCCCTTCCTGGTGCTGAAGACCGACCGCGCCGCCCTGGAGAACGCCCCCGAGTTCGAGCGTGACCCGCAGGCGAACATGGACCGCGCCGCCGTTGACTCGGCCCAGACCGCGACCGCTCCGGGTGCGCTGCCCGCCGCCACCCAGGCGATGGACGAGACCGCGACCGACGCCGAGCAGGCGATGGACGAGGCCGCGGACGAGACCCGGCAGGCCATGAACGAGACCGGCGAGGCCCTTGACGAGGCCGCCGACAAGACCGCCGCGATGGCCGGGAACGCCGCCGACAGCGTCGAGACCGCCGCCGAGAAGACCGGCGCCGCGATCGACGAGGCCGCCACCGACACCGCCCAGGCGGTGGACGAGGCGACCGACGAGGCCGCGCAGGAGACCGCCGAGGCGGCTGACGAGGCCTCCGAGGAGATGGCCGAGTCCGAGGCCGCCGCCGAGGGCAAGGCCACGCGTCTGACCAAGATGGACGCCGCCGGCTACCGTCAGGTCGAGGCCGCCGGCCTGACCGCCGAGAGCGTCGAGGGCGCCACGGTCTACGACATGGGCAACAAGGACATCGGCGAGGTCGTCGACCTGGTGCTCTCCGCGGACGGCGCGGTGGACGAGGCGATCATCGACGTCGGCGGCTTCCTGGGCCTGGGCGAGCACCGCGTGGCGGTCCGGATGGGCGATCTGAAGATCATGCAGTCCGACGACGACCCCGACGACGTCCGCGTCTACGTCGCCAGCACCAAGGAGGAGCTGGAGGAGATGCCCGAGGTCGAGATCGACGGGTAACCCCACTCCACCGAACCCCCGAAAGGGCCGCCGAAAGGCGGCCCTTTTCTGCATTCCCCCCTCAGCCACAGGGCTCCCCCCTCAGCCACAGGGCTCCCCCCTCAGCCACAGGGCTTCCCCCTCAGCCACGGGGCTTCCCCCCTCAGCCACGGGGCTTCCCCCCTCAGCCAC
>CAXGVP010000780.1:0-2397 GCA_964013055.1 uncultured Albimonas sp. | reverse complement strand
CCCCGGCCCGCCGCTCCACGCGGTGGGCCGCCACCCGACCCTGCCGGGCGCCCCCAATGCCCGGCCCGCCGCCTGGACGACGTGCGCCGCAGACGTTGCGAGTCCCCCGCCGGCCCCGACGCATCCGCCAGTAGTCTCCCCCTCGCCCACCACAGGCGCTCCTCGCCACATCCCCTGCCGCCCGCCCCGCGCCGCGAGCTCGACGGCCGCCTCCGGCGCGACGCCCGACGCGGCGCTTCCTCCACGCGCCCGCAGCGCGGCGGGCGCAGGACAGAACCCGTCTCCCTCCGTCCCTCGCGCCCCTGCCGAACCCGGTTGCGTGCCCCCCGCATCCGCGCCCCCGGCCGGCCCCAACCGCATCCGCCGGCTCTCCAGACCTGCGCCCGCAACCGGCGCCCCTCGCCACATCCCCTGCCGCCTGCCCCGCGCCGCGAGCCCGACGGCGGCCCCCGGCGCGCCGCCCGACGCGGCGCCTCCTCCGGCCGCCCGCAGCGCGGCGGGCGCAGGACAGAATCCGTCTCCCTCCTCCCCTCGCGCCGCCGCCCGATCCCGTTGCGTGCCGCCCGCGGTCACGCCCCCGGCCGGCCGCAATCGCATCCGCCGGCTCTCCAGGCCACCGCCCGCAACCGGCGCCCCTCGCCACAGGCCCCGCCGCCCGCCCCGCGCCGCGAGCCGAACCGTCCCCCCGGCGCGCCGCCCGACGCGGCGCTTCCTTCGCCCTTGCGGCAGGCGCGCGCCCGTGTCTTTGCTGCCTGCCGACGGATGGGGAGGGCGATGCGATGGATCTCGGGCTCTGGCTGGCCTTCGCGGCGGCGAGCGCGGTGCTGGTGGCGATCCCCGGCCCCACGGTGCTGCTGGTGGTGGGCTTCGCGCTCGGCGAGGGCCGCCGCTCGGTTCCCGCCGCCGCCGCGGGCGTGGCGATGGGCGACCTGATCGCCACCTCGGTCTCGCTGGCCGGGATGGGCGCGGTGCTGGCGGCCTCGGCCTCCCTCTATGCGGTCGTGAAATGGGCGGGCGCGGCCTATCTCGTCTGGCTCGGCGTCAGGATGTGGCGCGAGGCCGGGGGCGCCGAGGCCGGCCGCGCCCTCGCCCGCCGCGCCTCCACCCGCGCGCGCATGGTCCGCCAGGCCTTCCTGGTGACGCTGCTCAATCCCAAGGGCCTGGTGTTCTTCGTGGCTTTCGCCCCCCAGTTCATCGACCCCGCCGAAGACTACGCCCGCCAGGCCGCGATCCTGGTCGCCACCTTCACCGTGCTGGGCTCGGTCAACGCCGTGCTCTGGGGCCTCGCGGCCGGGGAGATGCGCGCCCGCGTCGCTCGCCCGGGCGTGATGCAATGGATGGCGAGGCTCGGCGGCGCCGGCCTCGTCGGCGCCGGCGCCCTGACCGCGCTCAGCCGCAGGGCCTGAGGCCGCCCGCGCCCCGGCCGCCGGAGAGCCCTCAGCCGCCTCCGAACCGCTCCTCCAGCCGCCGCGTCACCTGGTCGGCGAACCGCGCCGCCGCGACCGACAGGGTGCGCCCCTTCAGCTGGCCGAAGTAGAGCGAGCCCGCGTGCACGTCGCGCGTCGCCACCGGCACGCTGGTCACGCCCTCGCGCTCGCCCGTCCGCGGGGCGCCGACGTCGATCTGGAAGGCGATGGTGCGGCTGCGGGCGACATGGGCCTTGAGGTATTCGAAACTGTTGCTCTCCAGCTCCGGCGTCGCCGCGAAGCCCCGCGCGGCCAGCGAACGCTCGATCAGCATGCGCCCGCCGAAGGCCCGGGTGGGGAGCGCCAGCGGGTATTCCAGGCACTCGCGCAGCCGCAGCTCGCCGCGCCCCGCCAGCGGGTGGTCGGCGGCCATCATCGCCCGGATCGGCTGGGGCACGGCGATCAGGATCTCGAACGCCGGCGGACCGGCGGCGTCGAAGACCAGGGCGAGATCCACGAGATACGCCTCCAGCGCGGCCGAGGCCGCGCCATGCTCCTGCACCACCACCTCGAAGCTCACCGCGGGGTAGAGCGCAGAGTAGCGCCCGATCTCCTCGGGCAGGAAATAGGGCGTCAGCGCCTGCGAACAGGCCACCGAGACATGCCCCCGCCGCACCCCTGTCAGATCCGCGAGGCGCGAGCGCAGCCGATCCGTCTCGGCCAGCTGCTGGCGGACGTGGTGGATCGCCAGCTCCCCGGCCGCATTCAGGCGCACGCCGTGGGGGAGGCGCTCGAAGATCGGCTCGCCCAGTTCCTCCTCGAAGGCGATCAGGCGGCGCTGCACGGCCGAGGGCGTGATCGCCATCGCCTCCGCCGCCCGCCGGATCGAGCCCAGCCGCGCCACCTCGTCGATCAGGCGGAAGGTGGTCAGGTGCTTCATGGCGGCCCTCCGGGCGGAACGGTCGGCGGCAGGCGCCCAGGGCCTGACCCG
>CAXGVP010000779.1:0-2401 GCA_964013055.1 uncultured Albimonas sp. | reverse complement strand
CACCCGCGCCTCCTCCTCGGCCAGCAGGGCGGCGGCGACGGCGGCGTCGTGGCGGGCCTCGGCGACCTCGACGTCGATCGCCGTCAGCCGCGCGTCGGCCCGCGCGATCAGGCCCCGCACCGCCTTGCGCACGGCGGAGGCGTCGGCGAGCACCTTGCGATAGACCCCCACTCGCGCCTCGATCAGCCGCAGCAGCGAGACGGTGCTGTCGATCGCGGCCGCGCCGGCCGCGAAATAGGACGCCTCGTGCCGGTCGGCGGCGGCGTCGCGGTCGATGAAGGCGGTGGGCGCGGCCAGCACCTCGGCCACCGTCGCCTCGCCCCCGCCCTCGCCCTCCCCCTCGCCCGAAGCGCGGACCCAGCCGGGGGCGGCGAGGTCGCCCAGCGCCACCCCCTCCCGGTCCGCGCCGCCGATCAGGGCGCCGACCGTGCCCAGCGCCTCCCGCTTGCCGGCGGCGGCGTATTGCTGGGATTCGACGGCCGGGGCGATCTCCAGCCGCTCGGCCACCGTGGCGGTGCGCTCCACCGCGCCGGCCAGCGGCGCCTGGTCGAGCACGTCGTCGGTCCCGAAATCGAAGGCCGCGACGCTCGCCTGCAAGCCCGAGAGGCTGGGCGCCGGCTCGCGCAGCACGAAGGCGCCTTCGGCCAGCGCGCCCGCGCGATCGAACAGCACGCCCTCGAAGCCCCCCGCGCCCAGCGCCGAGAGGCTGGCCCCCGAGGACAGCGCCGCGCGGACCGAGACCAGCCCCTCGCCCGAGGTCGCCTCGCCCGTCGCCGGCGCCGCGGTGCGGGCCGCGGTCACGACAACGCCGTCCGCGATCGGCTGGCGGGTCAGCGGGTCGTCCGGGTCGCGCTGGGGGCTCGCGGAATAGGCGGCCCTGAGGAACTCCGACAGGTTCTCGGCGGTGGCGCGGGCGCCTTCCTCGCGGGTGGCGAGATCGGCCAGCGCCGGCGAGGTCACCAGCTTGGCGGCCGCATCCCCCCCCAGCATGAACCGGCGCAGGCGGTAGATGTCGGCGCGCGCGCGCACGAAGCCCAGGTCCACGCGGTCGTTGGTGCGATCGATGCGCCGCTTCATCAGCGCGAGGAAGGCGTCCAGCCCCTCGGCCCGCAGCACCGCGAACTCGTCGGCGAGATAGGCCTGCGGCCAGCGGCCGACCAGCGCCTCGACCTCCTCGACGCCGATGACGCCGTCGGCGTCGGGACCGACGCCGAAGCGCTCCTCCTCCTCGGGCGGCAGGCGGATGTCGGTCCACTCCCAGACTTCGTTGCCGTCGACCCAGCTCTGGCTCGCGCCGCGCGGGACCGCGTCGCGCAGCCAGTGCAGCATCCGGCCCGAGGGGTCGATCACCCCCGCGGGCCCCCATTCCACCGCCGTGCCCGCCGACTGGGCGAAGCCCAGCCCGTCGAGCGCCAGCCGCGCGCTCCCGGGAGCGGAGGCGTGGAGCGCCTCGGCCGGCGCCTCCAGCCGCACCCAGAGGTTGGCGGGGGGCATCGCGCCCAGCCGCGCGACGAGGTCGCCCAGCCCCGGCAGCGACGCGGGCGCGCCCCAGACCGCGTTCAGGGCCCGCTCCTGCCCGTCCGCGCGCAGCTGCACGCCCAGCGCCGGCGCCTCGCCGGTCTCGCCCACGCGCACCCACGCGAACAGGCGCGCGCCCAGCGGCAGCGGGACCGGGCGGTCGGCGTTGCGGAAGGAATGGCCCTGCCCCCCCTCGGCCGCCGCAACCCGGCGGATCCGGTCGCCCGCGAGCGGCGCGCCGTCCGGCGCCATCTCGGAGGCGGGCGAGAGCGTCTCGTCCCAGCCCGAAAGCCGGCCCGAGATTTCGGCCGCCAGCCGGTCGCGGCGCGCGCGGACCTGCTCGCGGCGCAGCAGCCACTCGGCCCGGTCGCGGCCGATGGCGCGGATCGCGGCGGCGAAGGCGGGGTCGACGGCCTCGATCTCGAACAGGCGCGGCTCGTAGACCGCGGCGGGGACCGGGGCCAGCAGCTCCACCGTCTCGGGCCGGTCGAGGCGCAGGGGCGCAAGCGGCGCGGACTCCGCCACCGCGAGGTCGATTTCGTCCAGCGGCGCGGGGCGCAGGGAGACGCGGGCGGTCGAGGGGAACACCGATCCCCGCCGGGTCGCCACATCGACGGCGTCGCGCGGCAGGCCGCCGACGGGAGGCAGCACGCGGAAGGCGCCCACGAAGGCCTCGGCGGTCAGCTCGGGCAGGTCGGAGAGCTGCTCGGCGAACTGCGCCACCCGGGCCTGGTGGAGCGCGGGGCTCCCCTGCCCCTCCAGCGCCGGGGTCCGCGGCATCGGCGTGCCGCCCAGCCGGCGCACGGCGGCGCGGTCGACGAATTCCAGCGACCAGTCCGGCCCGAAGCCGATCAGCGCCAGCGGCAGGCCCAGCCCCTCCCAC
>CAXGVP010000778.1:0-2411 GCA_964013055.1 uncultured Albimonas sp. | reverse complement strand
GGGGTCTGGGAGGAGGTGCGGATCTTCAGCCGCCCGTCCTCGATCCAGCCGATGGCGCCGTGGGTCTCCAGCTGGCCGTGGCTGACGCGCTGGCTTTCGTAGACGCCCTCGTGGATCGCATCCGCCTGCGCGAAGCCCGCGGCCACGTCGCCGGCGCCGCCATGCAGCTCCGCCACGATGTTGCGCGCGGGGTTCGCGATGCGCGAGGCGGCGGGCTTGTCGTGGATCACCGGGGCGCCGGGGGCCATCGCCGCCTCGGGGTCGAAGACCGCCGGCAGGATCTCGTAGTCCACCGCGATCCTCGCGCGGGCGAGGTCGGCTGCGGCCTCGGTCTCGGCCACCACCGCCGCGACGCGCTGGCCGGCGTAGCGGATCACCGGGTCGAGCACCCGGGTGTCGTCGACATCGTCGAGCGGGTTCTCGTGGCGCGCGGTCGAGAAGCAGGTCTCGGGCGCGTCCTCATGGGTCAGCACCGCCAGCACGCCCGGGACCGCCAGCGCGGCGGAGGCGTCGATGGCGCGGATCCGGGCCGAGGCGTGGGGGCTCTGCAGGACCTTGACATGCGTCAGCCCGTCTATCGCGACGTCCATCGTGTAGCGGGCCTTGCCGGTGACCACGGCGCGGCCGGCGGGGGCGGGGACGTCGCGCCCGCAGGTCTCGGCCGCCTCGCCCCGCACCGCCTCGCGGATCGCGCGGTAGCCGGTGCAGCGGCAGAGGTTGCCCTTGAACAGGCGATCCGGGCGCGCCCGCTGGCCCTGGTCGAGGGCTGCGGCCGTCATCACCATCCCCGCCGTGCAGAACCCGCACTGGAAGGCCTGGTGCGCAAGGAACCGCTCCTGCACCGGGTGCAGGCGGTCGCCGCAGGCGAGGCCCTCGATGGTGGTCACCGCGCGCCCCTCGGCGCGGTGGGCGGGCATCAGGCAGGAATGCACCGGGCGGCCGTCCACATGCACCGTGCAGGCGCCGCAGTCGCCGGCGTCGCAGCCCTTCTTCACGCCGAAGCGGCCCTGTTCGCGCAGGAAGCTGCGCAGGCACTGGCCGGGGCGGGGGGCGGCGTCGAGGGTCTCGCCGTCGATGCGGAAGCTCATGCGGCGGCCTCAAGCTCTGCGACGATCTCGGCGGCGAACTCGGCCGAGACGGCGCGCCGCCAGGCCGGGGCGCCGTGGATGTCGTCGAACCACAGGCCCGCCGCCGCCGCGTCCACCGCCGCGGCGGCCTCGGTCGAGGAGGGCAGGGCGTCGAAGCCCACCCGCACCGGCCGGCGCACCGCGCCGGTCAGGGTCAGGTCGAGCCGCGCCCCCTCGCGCGTGCCGATCATCAGCGCGCCCGTCCGTCCCATCGGCGACAGCGACACCCGGCGGAACGCCGCCCGCCGCCGCAGCCGGTCGGCGGGGATGCGGATCGCGCGCAGCAGCTCTCCCGGCGCCAGGGCCGTCGCCTGCGGACCCCGCACGAAGGCCAGCGCCGGAACCTCCCGCACCTGCCCATGCGCCCCGAGGATCACGCAGGTCCCGTCCAGCGAGGCGGCGAGCGAGATCATCGGCCCCGCCGGCAGCCCCATGCACAGGTTCCCGCCCACGGTCGCCACGGTCCAGATCTTGAAGGAGGCGAGGAACGCCCGGCAGCAGCGCCCGATCAGCGCCGCCGCCCGCCAGTCCGCCGGCGCCTCCAGCGCGTCCAGCTCGGCGATGGTGCAGGTGGCGGCGATCTCCAGCCCCTCGGGCCCCACCGAGAGGGGCGTCCAGCCGGCGCCCTGCAGGTCGACCAGCGCGCGCAGCCCCGGTTGCGGTTCCGAGAACAGCCAGGTGCCGCCGGCGAGCCACGCCTCGCCCGACCCCAGCCGCCCCGCGCGGGCCGCAACGGCGGCCGCGTCGCCGGGCCGCTCCAGCACTTCCACGCCGTTCAGATCCATGCGCGCACGCCTCCGCCGGGCGACGCCGCGCAGGCGTCGCCGGATGTTCTCGTCCCCGGTCTTCCGATTCCCTCCGTCCGGGCCCCTCGACCCGACCGCGGCGGCTCTTGACGGCCGCCGACCGCTTCACATTAGCGCCACGCGTAGAATTTGATATTTTCAATAAGAGATCGGTATGATGCCGGACCGGCAACACCTCCCCGAGACCCGACATGCCCCCCCACGACGCCTCCGCCGACACCGACGAGGACGACCGCCCGCGCAAGGATGCGCTCTCGCCCGCGCTGCTGGCGCGGGTCTTTCACCAGCCCGCGCTGATCTATTTCAACGCGGCGGCCGAGCATCTCTCGGTCCGCGAGGCGGCGCGGCGGCTCAACGTCGCTTCCTCGGCCGTGTCCCGCCAGATCAGCCAGCTGGAGGACGCGCTGGGCCTGGAGCTGTTCGAGCGCGAGGCGCGGCGCCTGAAGCTGGCCCCCGCGGGCGAGATCCTGTTCCGCCA
>CAXGVP010000777.1:0-2420 GCA_964013055.1 uncultured Albimonas sp. | reverse complement strand
GGCCTCGAGCGCCCGGGTCGACGGCGGGACCATCGTGCTCGACGGCGGCGCGGGGGACGTGGTGGTGACCGGCGCGCTGGACGCCTCCAGCGGGGCCGCGCGGGGCGGTCGGGTCGACGTGACCGGCGGGACCGTGCGTCTCGCGCAGGGCGCGCGGATCGACGTCTCGGGCGCGCTCGGCGGCGGCGCGGCGCAGGTCGGCGGGTCCGCGCGGGGCGCGGCCGGCGGGCTGCGCGCGGCCGAGGTCACGGCGATGGAGGCGGGGGCCGAGATCCTTGCCGACGCCACCGTCGAGGGCGACGGCGGCGAGGTGGTGCTGTGGTCCACCGCGGCCACCTGGATGGGCGGGCGCATCGCGGCCCGCGGCGCGGGCGCGGGCGACGGCGGCTTCGCCGAGATCTCCTCGCTGGGCGGGCTGGGCTTCTCGGGCCAGGTGGACCTGTCGGCGCCGGGCGGCGCGCCGGGGCTGCTGCTGCTGGATCCGCGCGACGTGCGGATCGTGGCGACGGACGACGACGCCTATGCGTTCTCGGGCGAGATCCTGGTGGACACGCTGCCGGGCGAGGACCTGGTGGTGCTGGCCTCCTCGATCTCCAACGCGCTGAGCGACGTGACCATCGAGGCCTCGCGCGACATCTCGGTCGAGGCCGCGATCGCCGCGCGCCGGCCCGGGGTCTCGCTGACGCTGAGCGCGGGGCACGACCTGCTGCTGGGCGCCTCGGTGGTGATGCGCGGGGACCTGACGCTGACGGCGGACGCGGGCTTCGGCTCGCAGCCCTCCGACGGGGTCGGCGCGATCCGGGTGCTGGGCGGGCTGCGGCTGGAGTCGAGCTTCGGCACGCTGGCGCTCGCCGCGCCCGAGGGGATCGACGGCTCGGCGATGGCGGCGGGCGACCAGCTGATCCTCGACACCAGCGAGGCGCTGGCGCTGCCCGACGCGGACCTGGCGGGGGGGCTGATGCTGTTCGCGCTGGGCCCCGCGACCACGGGGGCGATCGCGGCGCATACGCTGGAGATGCAGGCCCTGTCGCTGAGCCTGGGCGGGCCGGTGACGGTGGCGGGCGAGACCTCGCTGACCTCGGCGGGCGGGACCATCGCGGCGCTGGACGCGGGCAACGCCTTCGGCGGCGCGGTGACGGTGGACGCGACCGGGGGCGACGTGGCGCTGTTCGGGCAGGGCGACCTGACGCTGGGCGCGGTGAGCGCAGGCGCGCTGGCGGTCGAGGCCGGGGGAGCGCTGTCCCAGAGCGGGATCCTGACGGTGGGCGGAGCGGCGACGCTGACCGCCGGCTCGATCGATCTTGCGTTCCTGGACAACGACTTCGCGGGCGTCGTTACGACAAGCGCGACGGGGCTCGCGTCGCTGGCCGACGCCAATGCGCTGCGGCTGGGGCAGACCGATGCGGGCGCGCTGGCGATCGTCGCGCAGGGCGCGGTGACCCAGGCGGCGGGGACGCGGATCGCGGTGGCGGGCGCGAGCAGCGTCGTCACCGACGAGGCCGCCGTGACCCTGGACGCGGCCGGCAACCTGTTCGGCGGCGCGCTGTCGGTCGAGACGGCGCTGGCCGCCGGCTCTCCCGCCGCGGTGACGCTGGCGGCGCAGGGGCCGCTGGTCCTGGGCGACGTGGTTGGGGGCGACCTGGAGGTGCGGGCGAGCGGCAAGCTCTCGCAGGTCGGCGAGATCCGGGCGGCCGGGACCAGCCTGCTGGCGGCCTCGGTCATCGACCTGTCGCTGGCCGGCAACCGCTTCGACGGCGCGGTCTCGGCCGAGGCCGCGGGCGCGGTGGCGCTGGCCGATGCGGACGCGCTGCTGCTGGGCGAGGTGGCTGCGGGGTCGCTGAGCGTCGTTGCGGGGGGCGACGTCTCCCAGGCGGCGGGGGCGGGGCTGGAGGTCGCGGGCGAGACCTCGATCCTGACCGAGGGCGGGGCGGTGACGCTGACGGGGGCGGCGAACCTCTTCGGGGGCGCGGTCCTGGTGGACACCACGCAGGGCGGCGCGGGGGCGGCCGACGTCTCGCTGACCGCGGCCGGGGCGCTGGCGCTGTCGGGCGTGCGCGCGGACCTGCTGAGCCTGGACGTGGCCGGCGCCGCGACGCAGACCGGCGCGCTGGGTCTCGGCGCGGGGCTGACGGTCGCCGCGGCCTCGGTCGATTTCTCGAACGCCGGCAACGACCTGGGCGACGACGTTGAGGTTGCGACTCCGGGCGCGGCGGCGCTGACGGACGCAGGCGACCTGCGGCTGGGCGACGTCGAGGCGGCCTCGCTGGCCGTCGTCGCGGGGGGCGAGGTCGGTCAGGGCGCGGCGCTGGACGTGGCGGGCGCGACCACGGTCGCGACCGCGGGCGGCGCGGTAGGGCTGGATGCGGCCGGCAACGTCTTCGGCGGCGGGCTTTCGGTCGACACCACCCACGGGGGCGCCG
>CAXGVP010000776.1:0-2427 GCA_964013055.1 uncultured Albimonas sp. | reverse complement strand
CCAGCCGGTTCACCCGCCGCTGAAGGCGGGGGATCACCACCAGCTGGACGGGCAGCAGCGAGACGGCGGCCGCGCCCAGCACCGGGTCCTGCATGAACATGAAGGCGAGGATGGTCAGGAAGGTCCCGCCCTGGAACACCGGCAGCACGATGGCCTCGGCCGCGAAACCGCCGATCGGCTCGACCTCCTGGGCGATCAGGGGGATGGTCTCGCCGCGCCGCGGGCCGCCCGCGCCGGCGCGCCAGCGGCGGTAGATCGTCAGGCGCAGGCGGCGCAGCACGCGCTCGCCCACCCGTCCCTTCGCCACGTTGATCGCGAATTTCAGGGCCCCGCTCGTCAGCACCGCGAGGAGGTAGAGCGCGCAGAGCAGGAACAGGAACTCGAGCTGGTCGAAGCTCCATGGGCCCGCGGTCAGCGGGAAGCCCTCGGCGTCGATGGCCCGGTTCACGATCAGCTTGGGCAGCTCCAGCGCGGCGTAGAGCACCGGCAGCGCCGCGAGGCTGAGGCCCAGCAGCAGCGGAAGCTCTGCCCGCGTCCAGCGCAGCACGAACGCGTAGACGCCCGGCTCGAATCCAGCGACCGGCGGCGGCGCGGCGCCGGCGGGACGTCCGCGGGCGCGCAGCGCCGAGACCAGCCGCCACAGCGCGAGCGCAGCCAGCGCGATCGGGGCCCAGACCAGCGTCAGGTGGAAGACCGGATGCACCCAGCCGGGCGTGTCCGCGGTGATCTCGTGGCCAACCGCGTGGGCGACCGCATGCATCAGGTCATGGGGGATCTGAAAGAGGAAAGTCGCGTCCATCGGCGTTCGGCCCGGTCTGCGCGTCCGCCCCGGCCGGACGAGTCCGGCGGGGAGACGCCCCCGGGTCTCGCCGGGGGCGTCCGTCTTCGGGACGACGGATCAGAAGAGGATCTTCGTCCCCATAACGAAATAGACCGCGTCCGTCGCCTCGCCCGAGGCCCGGCGCAGGTCCGCGCTGTCGCCGAAATACCGCTCGTAGTGCACGCCCGCATAGGGCGAGACCAGGCGGTCCACGACGTCGTAGCTCAGCCGCAGCCCGGCCTCGAGCTTCGGCCCGAAGGCGCCGGCGTCGATGGCGCGGTCGTCGACCAGCGGGACCGAGACCTCGACGCTCGGCGTCAGGATCAGCCGGTTGGTGATCAACGCCTCGTAGTCCAATTCGACCCGGGCGAAGGGCTTGTCCGAGATGAACAGGTCGGCGTCCACCTCGAACCACTGGGGGGCGAGGCCATGGACGCCGACGACGCCGTAGACCCGATCCGGCCCCTCGGGGGTCGAGGCCATGACGCCCCCCACGGCGTCGAAGAAGGACGAGATCGGGACCTGGACGCGGGCTTGGTTCTCCAGCGTCTCGAAGGTTCCCGGGCCGCTCAGCAGCTCGGCCTCCGAGCGCCATACGAAGCGGAGCTCGTCGGTGCCCGCGACGGCGTCGAAGTCCCAGGCGAGGACGTCCTCGTCCTCGCCGAAGCGGTATTCCAGCTGCTCGACCTGGAGGCCCCAGATCGCCGGTTCGGCCAGCGCTGGCCCGGCCGCTGCGATCAGCGCGAGGGCGGAAAGGATGCGGGTCGCGTGCATGGTCTCAGCCCTCGTCATGCGCATGGGAATGGTCGCCGCCGGCGGCCGGCTGGGCGCCCTGATTCCCGGCAGGCAGGGTCATCGCCTGCTTCGGCGCGCCCTCGACGATCACCTTGCGGAACATGCCGCCGGCCATGTGGTAGGACAGGTGGCAGTGGAAGGCCCACTGGCCCGGCGCGTCGACCTCGGTCTCGGTGTAGAGCGTCGTGCCCGGCGCCACGCTGACCGTGTGCTTGATCGGGTCGCGCGTGCCCGAGCCGGTGTCGAGGATCGACCACATGCCGTGCAGGTGCATCGGGTGGGTCATCATCGTCTCGTTGACGAACTTGAAGCGCACCCGCTCGCCGTAGCGGAGGCGGATCGGCTCCGCGTCCTCGTATTTCACGCCGTTGATCGACCAGATGTAGCGTTCCATGTTGCCGGTCAGGCGCAGCTCGATCTCGCGCGTCGCCTCCCGGTCGGGATAGAGTGGGGCGCGGGCCTTCAGGTCGGCATAGGACAGGAACTTGCCGCCATCCGCGGCCTCGGGCGTCAGCCCGCTGCCTGGCGCGTAGAAGGGGTCGCCGCCGGCCATGCCGGAGTGGTCCATGCCGGGCATCCCGCCGTGGTTCATCCCCTCCATCTGCGAGCCGTCGGGCATCGTGTGGCCGCCGCTCGCCATCCCGGCGTGCGCGTCGCCCGCCATGGTCGACACGTCGGGCATGACGTGCCCGCCGCCGGCCATCGCCGCATCGGCGTCGCCGGGCATCGTGGAGCCGTCCGGCATCACGTGGCTCGCGCCGCCCTGGCCCATGCCCCCATGGCCCATGTCGCCATGGCCCATGGCGCCGTGA
>CAXGVP010000775.1:0-2430 GCA_964013055.1 uncultured Albimonas sp. | reverse complement strand
CGGTGGCCGACTGCGACCGCCTCGCCGCCTGGGCGCCCGACCCCCAGCGCGAGGGGGCGCCCGTCGCCGGCCCCACCCTCGCCCCCGAGCCCGCCCGCGCCGCCTGCACCGCGGCGGTGGCCGCGCGCCCCGACCTGCCCCGCCTGCGCTTCCAGCTGGCGCGCGCCCTGTGGCGGCTCGGCGAGCAGGAGGTCGCCTACGCGCTCCTCGAACAGGCCGCGCAGCAGGGCTCCCCCGCCGCCTATCTGGTGATCGGATCGCTGTTCGAGACCGGCGATCACGTGCGCCAGGACGACGTCGTCGCCCTCCTGCACTACCTCGAGGCCGCCCGCCGCGGCGCGCCCGAGGGCATGAACGCCGCCGCCGGCATCTGGGGCGACCCGGCCAGCCCCTCCCACGACGCCCGCCTCGCGGCGATGACCGGGCCGCTGGACCGCGAGGTGATCGCCGACTGGTAGGCCCTCAGCCCCGCCGCCGCGCGGCCAGCGTGGCGACGCCCAGGCCCCCCAGGATCAGCGCCGCCGCCACCCAGAACCGGCCCGAGGGCGCCTCGCCCAGCCACACGGCACCGCCCGCCAGCGCGATCAGCGGCACGGCGAGCTGCGCCACGGCGGCCATCGAGGCCTCCAGCCGCGGCAGCGCCGCATACCACACCGCATAGCCGCAGCCCGAGGCCAGCGCGCCCGAGGCCACCGCCAGCGCCGCCTCCCGCGGGCCCAGCCCCGGCGCGGCCTCCAGCGCCCAGGCGATCGCCCACAGCGCCACGCCCAGAGGCGCGGCCAGCACGAACGCCCCCGCCGTATCCGCCAGCGGCCGCGAGGACCCTCGCCCGCGCAAGGAATAGACCCCCCAGGCCGCCCCCGCCCCCGCCATCATCAGCGAGGCGCCCGGCGGCGGCGCGCTCGCCCCCGGCGCGGCCAGCCACGCGAGCCCCGCCAGCCCGAACCCCGCCCCCACCCAGCGCATGACCGGCGGCCGCTCCCCCAGCCACAGCGCGCCCGCGAACATCGAGACCTGCACCGCCCCGAACAGGATCAGCGCCCCGATCCCCGCATCCAGCTCCAGATAGGCCAGCGAGAACAGCCCCGCATAAGCCAGCAGCGCCAGCGCCGAGACCGGCTGCGCCCGCTTCAGCGCCGGCCCCAGCGGCGCCCGCAGCGCCACCAGCAGCGACAGCATCGCCGCCCCCGAGACCAGCCGCAGCGCGGTGAAGGCCGCCGCATCCGGCGCGGCGCCGCCCAGCGCGGAGGCGTCCAGCGCCGCCCGGCACAGCACCGAGTTCGCCGCGAACGCCGCCAGCGCGGTCAGCGTCAGCCCCAGGGTCCGGGTCATCCGCTCACTCCGCCGTCGTCGCGGGCAGGGCCGCGAGCCACGCCCGCGCCAGCGCCGCCCAGCCCGGGGGAACCAGATGGCCGCCCGCATGCATCGCCAGCGCCATCGGCGCGCCGGCGCAGTCCGTCCACGCGCGCAGCCAGAACGCCCCCTCCAGCGCATAGGCGTCAGGGTCGTCCTTCGCGCAGCCGTTCGCCGCGCGCATCAGGTCCAGCCCCTCGAACAGGTCCCCCTGGGTGATCCGTCCCCCGGCGACCGAGCGCCCCTCGAGCGGCACGACCGGATCGCTCCAGCCATGCAGGTGCAGCATCGGCGCGGGGCCGGCGCAGGCCCCGGGCAGGGGCCGCCACAACAGGCCCGCGACGGGCAGGTAGGCGCGGAACGCGCCGGGCGCGTCGCAGGCCACCCGCCAGGTCATCATGCCGCCGCCCGAGAAGCCGCCCAGCAGCGCCCCCCCGGCGTCCAGCGGCGCGCGCCTCGCCGCATCCGCCAGCACCGCGCGCAGAAAGGCCACGTCGTCGCGCCCCCCGGCCGAGGCGCGGGCGTTCCAGGCGCCGCCCGGATCGCCCTCGCGCCGGGGCATGCCCTGGGGGGCGATCACCGCCCAGCCGGCGGCCAGCCACTCGCCCGCCAGGTTTTCCGAGCGGATCGCCGCCGCCGCCTGGCCGCCATAGCCATGCAGCACCATGACGACGGGCAGCGGCCCCTCCGCCCCCTCCGGCAGGGCCAGCCGATACTCGCCCGCGCCGAACGGACCCGAGACGGCGCAGGCGTCGTCGGCCGTCCCACAAGCCCCCGCCGGCGCCCCCGCCAGCCCCCCCGCCGCCGCCAGCAGCGCCGCCGCCAGACCCCGCCGAGCCAGCGCAAGGCCCGACCGAGCCAGCGCCAGGCCCCGCCGCGCCAGCGTCATGCCCCGCCGCGCCAGCGTCATGCCTTGTCCCGCCAGCGGCTGGCCCCGCCGCGCGGGTGCCATGCCTCGCCCTGCCATGCCTTGTCCCGCCAGCGCCGGGCGCCGCCGCCCCTGCGGCTGGCCTGACTGCGCCAGCGGCTGGCCCAATCGCGCCAGCGTCGGACCCAGCCGCGCCAGCGGCTGGCCTG
>CAXGVP010000774.1:0-2434 GCA_964013055.1 uncultured Albimonas sp. | reverse complement strand
TCTGGGACGCCGCCCGCGCCCGCCACGTCTACGCCCGCGACGTCGACGTGGCCTTCGCCGGCGACCGCATCACCCATGTCGGCCCCGGCTTCTCCGGCGAGGCCGACACGGTGATCGACGGCCGCGAGATCCTGGTCATGCCCGGCCTCGTCGACATCCACGCCCATCCCCAGAGCCAGCCCGTCCAGCGCGGCCTGCGCGAGGAGCACGGCGTGCGCCATCACCACATGACCGGCCTCTACGAGCGCAGCCAGGCCTTCGGCGGCTTCACCCCCGAGGACCTCGCCGCCGGCTTCGAGGCGGCGGCCTGCGAGCTGCTGCTCTCCGGCGTCACCACGCTTTGCGACATCGGGACCCTGTTTCCCGGCTGGACCGAGCTGTTCGCCCGCAGCGGCCTGCGCGGCTTCCTCGCGCCCAGCTTCGGCTCGGGGACCTGGAAGCTGGAGGTGGACCACCGGCTCGACTTCGCCTGGAACGAGGCCGCCGGGCGCGAGGGGCTGGACGCGGCGCTGGCCTTCATCGACGGGCTGGCGGACGAGCCCTCGGGCCGGCTGACGGGGGTGGTCTCGCCCTCCCAGATCGAGAACTGCACGGGCGAGCTGCTGCGCGACGCCTTCGACGCGGCCTGCGAGCGCCAGGTCCCCTACACGTTCCACGCGGCCCAGGGGGTGTGGGAGGTGCAGGAGATCCTGCGCCGCCATGGCCGCACGCCGGTCCAGTGGGCGAACGACCTGGGCGTGCTGGCGCCGGGCACGATCCTGGGGCACGCGATGTTCCTCGACCGGCATTCCTGGATCCGCTGGGTCACGGACGAGGACCTGGGCATCCTCGCCGACAGCGGCACGGCGGTGGCGCACTGCCCGACGCCGTTCTCGCGCTATTCGCACCTGATGGAGAACTTCGGCGACTACGTGCGCGCCGGCGTGACCATGGGCATCGGCACCGACTGCAGCCCCCACAACATGATCGAGGAGATGCGCAAGGTCTCCACCTTCGCGCGGATCGCGGGGCGGGACGTCGAGGCGACCTCGCTCGACCAGGTGTTCCATGCCGCCACCGTGGGGGGCGCGACGGCGCTGATGCGCGACGACATCGGCCGGCTGGCGGCGGGGATGAAGGCGGACATCGTGCTGGTGGACCTCGCCAACCCCTGGATGCGGCCGGTGCACGACCCGCTGCGCAGCCTGGTGTTCCATGCCGCCGACCGGGCGGTGCGCGACGTCTTCGTCGACGGCCGCCAGGTGGTCGCCGAGGGCCGCGTGCTGACCCTCGACGCGGCCTCCGCCTGCGCGCGCCTGGAGGAGGCGCAGGCCCGCATGATCGCCGGCGTCCCCTCCCGCGACCACCTCGGCCGCACCGCCGAGCAGATCACCCCCCGAAGCCTGCCGTTCTGATCCCTCCGCCTGGCGCGATCCCGGCCCCGCCCGCGCCCGCGGCCCGCGCGCATGCCCTCCGCTGCGGGCGGCGGAGGCCCCGGGTCAAGCCCGGGGCGCGCGCCTGGGGCGGGCGGATCGCGACGGCCCGCGGTCGTGCGGGTCGCGGGCTTGCGTGCGGCGCAGGGGCTGCGCCTCCGCTCGTCGCCTGCACCCTTGGGCGGGCCGGCGGAGGCCCCGGGTCAAGCCCGGGGCGTGCGCCCGGGGCGGACGGATCGCGACGGGCCAGGGTCGCCCGGGGCCGCGGGCCCGCGTGCGACGCAGGGCGGCGCCTCCGCTCGTCGCCTGCACCCGGAGGCGGGCCGGCGGTGGGGTCGCGGCGGCGGCGCCCGGCGGGGCGGACCGCGAGGGCAGGGCCGTCGGGCAGGGCGGGTCGGGCAGGGCGGATCGTGCGCCGGCGGGGCCGTTGCGCGGAGGGGGCCTGGGCGACGGCGGCGGCCGGCGCGGCGGGGTCACGCCGGCGGGCGGTCCGGCGCGGCGGCGCGCGACAGGGCTTGCCCCGGCGCGTGGATCGGCGCAAACGCCTTTCCCAGCGGGCGCGGCGCCCGGGAGACGTCGGGTCGCATCCGACCTGCGCCCCGCCGCCCCTATCTGAGCGGACCGGCCGGCGCGTCCCGCCCCGGCCGCGGCGACAAGGACTGAGGCGGATCATGCAGGCGACGGGCGGGCTCGGCAGGCGATCGCTGGCCCTATCGCTGTTGCGGGCGGCGAATTCGGGCCGCGGACGCGAGAAGATCACCGTCGGCGAGATCCTCGCGGCGCTGGGCGAGCGCTCCTTCGGCTGGACCTTCCTGCTGTTCGCCATCGTCAACATGCTGCCGCTGCCGATCGGGGCGACGCTGGTCACCTCGATCCCGCTGATCCTGCTGTCGCTGCAGCTCTGCGGCGGGCGGCGCAGCGTGTCGCTGCCGCGCCGGGTGATGGCGATCCAGGTCGCCCGCCAGCCCTTCCGCCGCGCCATCCACCGCCTGCGCCCGGTGTTCCGGGCGGTGGAGCGGGTG
>CAXGVP010000773.1:0-2439 GCA_964013055.1 uncultured Albimonas sp. | reverse complement strand
CCGGCGGGGCGGGCGGGGGCCGGGCTCAGTCCTTCAGCCAGACGTCCATCCACGGGGCCAGCGGGCCGAAGGCGCCCCGGGGCGGGTTCTGGACGCGCGCGCTCCAGACCGAGGTCGTCTAGTCCTGCGGCATCCAGATGAAGACCACGTCCTCGATCGCCTTGCGCTGGGTGTCGGCAGGGATCGCCTTGCACGCGGCGAGGTCCATCTCCACCGCCGCGGCGTCCAGCATCGCGTCCATCTTCGGGTCGCAAGGCCCTTGGGTGTTCGCCCGGATCGCGCTGCGGATGTCCGCGCAGTCGACCTGGCGGTGCATCCCATCACCGGATCGGGGTCGTTGAAGGACCCGTTCATGGCCTGGCGGCCCAAGGAGCCGATCTTCTTCGCCCGGGAGGCGAAGTCCGCCGCCGGCCTCGGCGTCGCCGCGATCCCCGGCTTGCCCAGCTGGCTCCTGATGGAATCGGCCGGTGCGCCTGGGGCGCCCGGCCGGGCACGTCGAGCTCGACGGCGAAGCGGGTCCCGTCGGCGCCCCCCCGGCAGCCGGCCGCGTCGAGCATCGAGGCGGCCGGCTCCATCTCGGGCGCAACGACGGCCGGCCGTCGGCGTGGAACGGATCGCCGGTGTGCAGCGGCCGCTCTCCTGGGGGGGGCGGGGCCGCGGAAGATCACGGTCGAGAGACGCCTCGTGTCGATCGCATGGGCCAGCGCCTCGCGCACCGCGCGGTCGGAGAAGGATCTCTCGGGCAGCTTCACCTCGAGGCAAGGGACGTGGCCGACGGCGCCGGGGACGAGGTGGAAGGTGTAGCTCAGCGCCTCCTCCGACATCTCCCGGCTTTCGGCGAGACAGGGCGGGACCGTGCAGTCCGCCCCCACCCGCGCCGGCCCCGCGAAGATCCGGCTGCCGGGCACGCCGGTGGCCGCCCCCGACTGCACCGCCGGGTTCGGGGTGCGGCAGCCGGAGGAGAAGGCGGTCAGCTCCCCGCCCCGCTGCTGAGCGTCGGCCGGCAAGCGCCAGGAGAAGGGCGACCCGCCCGCCGCTGCGCGCCGCCCGCCTCGCTGGCCGAGCCGATCCCCGACCCGATCCCCGACGCCCGCGCCCCCATCGACCGAAGGCCGGATGGAGGCGCTGCGCGGCACCGCCTCCATGACGCGCGCGCACGGGGTCGAGGCGAGGGTCGTTTCACCCGAGCGCATCGCCGAGCTGCCCCCCCCGGATCGACCTCGAAGGCGTGGTGGGCGGCGCGCCCATGCCGCTCGACGGCCCGGGGGACCCCTCCAGCATCCCCCGGGCGCCGGCCCGCGGGGCCGCGACGACGGGCGCAAGGATCGTCGAGGGCGTGACGGCCGCCGGCGTGACCAGAACGGGCGGGCGGGTGACGGGCGCGCGCCCCGACCAGGGCGACGTCGCCGCCGACGACGTCGTCACCTGCGCCGGCATGTGGGCGCGCGACGTCGCCTGCGAGGCCGGCGTGGGGGCCCCCTGCGCGCCGCAGAACAGTTCCACATCGTCGCCGACATTCTGGAGGGGATGCCCGAGGGCCTGCCCCCCTCCGCATCCCCGACGGATGCGCCTGCCTCAAGCCCGAAGCCGGCCGCTTCGGGCTGGGCGCCTTGGAACCCCGCACAAGACCCTCGGGGATGGAGGGCATCCCCGAGGCGTTCTGCGTCGACGAACCGCCCCCCGACCTCGACCATTTCGCGCCCCGATCCTCGGGCCGGCGATGGAGCGCATCCCCGCCCTGCAGACCGCCGGCATCCGCACCTTCTCCAGCGGGCCGGAGAGCTTCACCCCGGCCGACCGCTGCCTGCCGGGCGAGGTCCGCCGGGTCGAGGTCGGAAAGGCCCCGGCCCGCGTCCGCCGCGCCTCGTTCCCGGGCGAGCTGGGCTTCGAGAGTCATGTGACGACCGACGTCGCCCGGCATCTCTTCGCTCGCCTGGCGGAGCGCTGCGACCCCTCCGGGCTGCGCCCCGCCGGCATCCACGCCATGGGGTCCTGCAGGATCGAGAAGGGCTCGCGCGACTTCGGCCATGACGTCGCCGACGAGGGCCATGGGCGCGAGGTCGGCCTCGGCTTAGCGGCGCAGGCCGATCGCGCGCCCGGCCCGCCGGGCCATTTCCATCGGGCGTGAAGCGGTGCTGCGCAAACACGGGGCCGGCCTCTCCCGCCGCAGGGTGCGGTTCCTGCCGGAGGACGCGGGGCCGCGGCTCCGCCACGGTCAGCCGATCTGGCGGAATGGCAGGGCGGCGGGCCACGTCGCCTCGGCCAGCCGCGGGCGCGGGCGGCGGTGGCGCTGGGATATGTCGGGCGCGCGCCGGGGGGGCGCGGACGGACCTGCTCGCACGCCGTTTCGAGATCGAGATCGGCGGGCGGAGCGTCGGCGCGACGGCGAGCCTGAAGCCCCTCCACGCCCCCCCGGGGCGCGGAGGCGCAGCTCAAGCG
>CAXGVP010000772.1:0-2441 GCA_964013055.1 uncultured Albimonas sp. | reverse complement strand
CGTCCCCGCCCGCGTCGCGCCGGCGCCTGCGCGACGACCGCGCAGCGCCCGTGCCGTGGCCAGACCAGCGCCGCGCCCGAACCGGCGCCACGCCCGGATTTGCGCGACGCCCGAGCCTGCGCTGTGCGCGAGCCCGCGCCGCGCCTGTCGGCCTGCGCCGATGCATAACCTGCGTCGGGCCCGTGCCGGCTCAGCCCCGGTTCAGGTCGGCGAAGCGCCCGTCCGCCTCCGCCAGCCGCTTCAGAAGCGGCGCCGGCGCCCAGAACGCCGGGTCCTCCTTCGCGAAGGCCTCGAGGTCCGCGACGATGTTCGCCAGCCCCACCGTGTCGGCGTGGTGCATCGGCCCGCCCCGCCAGCGCGGGTGGCCGTAGCCGGCGATGGCGGTCATGTCGACGTCGAGCGGACGCAGCGCGATGCCCTCCTCGACCACCTTCGCGGCCTCGTTGACCATGGCGGCGATGTAGCGGCGCAGGATCTCCTCGGGGGTGAAGGGGCGGGCGTTGATCCCCAGCCGCCGGCGCTCCGCCTCGATCATCGGAGGCACGCCCGGGTTCGGCGGGCCGGAGCGGCCGCCGCCGGCGTAGTCGTAGAAGCCCATGCCGGTCTTCTGGCCCAGCCAGCCGTTCTCGTACATCCGGTCGAGGAAGCCCTCGGCGTAGCGCTCGGCCGGGTCGCGCGTCGCGTCCTTGCCCCGCCGGTCGAGGTAGCCGATGTCGAGCCCCGCCAGGTCCCCCATCTCGAACGGCCCCATCGGGTAGCCGAAGGAGCGGACCGCCGCGTCGATCTCGTAGGGCGAGGCGCCGTCCTCGACCATCATGTCCGCGGCCTTGAGGTAGGCCCCCAGGATGCGGTTGCCGATGAACCCGTCGCAGACCCCCGCGCGCACCGCGATCTTGCCCATGCGTTTGGCCAGCGCGAAGCCGGTGGCGACGACCTCGGGGGCGGTCCTGTCGCCCACCACCACTTCCAGCAGCCGCATCACATGGGCGGGAGAGAAGAAATGCAGCCCCAGCACGTCCTGCGGGCGGCGGGTGACGGCGGCGATCTCGTTCACGTCGAGATAGGAGGTGTTGGTCGCCAGCACCGCGCCTTCGCGCATCACGGCGTCAAGCTGCGCGAACACCTCCTTCTTCACCGCCATGGTCTCGAACACCGCCTCGATCGCCAGGTCGACGTCGCCCAGCGCCGCGTAGTCCGTGGCGCCGGTCCAGCGGCTGGCCAGCAGGGCGTCGAGGTCGGCCTGGCTGATCCGCCCCTTGGCGACGGCCGAGGCGAAGTTGCGCCGCAGGTTGGCCTCGCCGCGGGCCAGCGCCTCGGCGTCGCGCTCGACCATGACGACCGACAGGCCCGATTGCAGGGCGGCGGCGGCGATGCCCGCGCCCATGGTGCCGCCGCCGACCACGCCGAGGGCGGCCAGGGGGCGGGGCGCGGCCTTCGCCTCGGGGATCTTGGCCACCGCCCGCTCGCCGAAGAAGGCGTGGACCATGGCGTCGCGCTGGGGGTCTGCGTGGGCCTTTTCCGAGACCTCGGTCTCCCGCCGCAGGCCCTCCTCGATGGGCAGGGTGCAGGCCTCCACCGCCTCGACGCAGTAGAGCACGGCGTGCAGGCCGCGGCCCTGCGTCACCGCCCGCTCGCGCCATTGCGCGAAAAGCTCGGGCGAGGCGTCGGGGACCGCCATCTCGCCCGAGCGGCGCACGCCCTTGCCCTCGGCCATCAGCCGGCGGGCGTAGGCGAGCCCGGCGGAGAGCGGATCGCCGGAGGCGTCGATCTCGTCGATCAGGCCGAGGTCGCGGGCCTCCTGGGCGGGGATGTGGCGGCCCGAGGCGATCGCCTCGAGCGCCTGGGCGGCGCCCATCAGGCGGGGGGCGCGCTGGGTGCCGCCGGCGGCGGGGATCACGCCGAGGTGGACCTCCGGCAGCCCGACTTTCGAGCCCGCCTGCGCGATGCGCCAGTGCGCGGCGATGGCGACCTCGAGGCCGCCGCCGAGCGCCGTGCCGTGCAGGGTCGCGACCACGGGTTTCGAGGCGGCCTCGATGCGGTCGCAGAGGGCGGAGATCTGGGGATCCTTCCGCTTCGTGCCGAACTCGGTGATGTCGGCGCCGGCGTGGAAGGTGCGGCCCTCGCAGTGGATCAGGGCGATCTTCGCCTCGGGGTCGGCGTCGAAGCGCTCGATCCCCGCGTAGATCCCGGCGCGCACGTCATTGCCCAGCGCGTTGACGGGCGGGTTGTCGGTGCGGATCACGGCGACGCCGTCGATGAGCTCGTAGGTGACGAATTCGCTCAAGCGCTCGGGCATGGGGGCTCCTCCTCGCGGGCTCTGCGGCCCTGTCGGGGCGGAGAGTGGCGGGGGGAGCGGGCGGGCGCAAGACCTGCCGGCCGGTCGAGAGCGGGGCCGGCGCCTTCAGGCCGGGAGAGCGCCCGGCGTCGCCGGCGCCTGCCCG
>CAXGVP010000771.1:0-2449 GCA_964013055.1 uncultured Albimonas sp. | reverse complement strand
CGGCTCCGGCGGGGCGGGCGTAGGACCAGCGGGCGCGGCGGGCGGCCTGGTAGACGGCGAGCGCGGCGCCGGCGCCGGCGACGGCCTTCAGCGCCCAGGGGCTGGCGAGCGGGGCGAGCGCGACGGGCAGGGGCATCGGCGAAGTCCTCCGTGGGGGCCGCGTGTGTCGGGCTGAACATAAGGAGGCCGAACCCCGCGGGGCAATGCCCGATCGACGGCGCCCCTGCGTGAAGCCCGCCCCCGGTTCCGCCTCCGCGCCCCGCCGCCGGCCCCGCTGCCGCGCCCCCGGCTCCACCCTCGCCCCCCGCCCTCCCGCGTGGACGAGAGGGGCGCAGGCTCCCCGAATGCGTCCGCCGAGGCCCGCCGCCTTCCCCCGCCCGCCCAGAACGGCCGCCCGCCCCGCGCGCCCAGAAGCGCCGCCCGCCGACCCCGCCGTCCCGCGAGAGTCCGGTCGCCGATGCTCGGGACCTCGGTCGAGGGAGAAACCGTGCACCGTTCGCCAGCCCTCGCCCCTGCGCAAGAGGCCCCGGGTCGAGCCCGGGGCGCCCCGGGGCGGGCTGCGGAAGGACCTGCGCCGGTCGTGCCGTGGGGCGGGCGAGGGAGAGGCCCCGGGTCGAGCCCGGGGCGCCCCTGGGGTGGGCTGCGGAAGGACCTGCGCCGCTCGTGCCGTGGGGCGGGCGAGGGAGAGGCCCCGGGTCAGGCCCGGGGCGCCCCTGGGGCGGGCGGCGGAAGGACCTGCGCCGGTCGCGCTGTGGGGCGGGCGTGGGGGAGCGGCCCCGGGTCGAGCCCGGGGTGCCCTTGGGGCGGGCGGCGGAGGGGATTGCACCGGTCGCGCTGCGGGGCGGGCGTGGGGAGCGGCCCCGGGTCGAGCCCGGGGCGCCCTTGGGGCGAGCGGTGGCGGGAACTGCCCTGGGCTCGACCCGGGGCGTCCGTGGGGCAGGGGCCCCGGGTCAGGCCCGGCGGACGTCCGTGGGGCGGGAGGCGGGGCGGTCTCTGCGGTCGCGCGGCAGGGCGGTCGGGCGGCCGGGCAGGGCCCCCCCCGGATCAGCCGGCGGCGGAGGCGTCGGCGGCGAGCGTCTCGGCCAGGTCGGCGATGCGGGTCAGGGCCGTGGCGAGGTCCGCGTCCGCCACCGTCAGCGCGATGCGCAGGTGGCCCGCGGCCGAGGCGCCGAAGCTCTCGCCCGGCATCACCGCGATCCGGGCCTCGTCCAGCAGCCGCTCGGCGAAGTCGCGGCCCGAGAGGCCGGTCGCCCGCACGTCCACCATCACGTACATCGCCCCCTGCGGTGGCGACAGCCGCACCGCCTGGCGCCCCGCCAGCGCCCGCATCGCGATGTCGCGCCGGCGGTGGAAGGTCCCGGCGAGGTCGGCCTCGATCGCCGCCCCCTCGCGCAGCGCCCACAGCCCCGCGTCCTGGATGAAGCCCGGGATCCCGTAGGTCGCGTTCAGGGCGTAGATGGCGATCAGGGCGCTGATCTCCTCGGGCGCCAGCGTCCAGCCGATGCGAGAGCCGGTCATCCCGTGGCTCTTGGACAGCGAGCCGATCACCACCGTGCGCTCCGCCATCCCCGGCAGCGCGCGGGGCGAGCGGTGGGGCTGGTCCCAGGCCATGCCGTCGTAGACCTCGTCCGAGATCAGCCACAGGTCGTGCCGGCGGCAGATCCCGGCGACCCCCTCCAGCGTCTCGTCCGAGTAGATCGCGCCGGCGGGGTTGTTGGGCGAGTTGATCAGCAGCACCCGCGCCCCGGCGCAGGCCGCCTCCAGCGCGTCGAGGTCGGGCTGGAAGCCGGCCTCGGCCCGCGCCGGCGTGATCCTCGGCACGCCGCCGGTGGCGCGGATCGTGCCGGGGTAGGTCACGTAATAGGGGTCGATCATCACCGCCGCGTCGCCCGCGTCCAGCGTCGCCATGAAGGCGTGCAGCAGCGCCGCCTGGCCGCCGGCGGTGACCACCACGTTCTCGGGGCCGGCGGGGGCGCCGGTGCGCGCGGCGCAGCGCTCGGCGATCGCCGCGCGCAGCTCGGGCGAGCCCGCCACGTCCGAATAGCGCGTGTTCCCGCCCATCGCCGAGGCGTGCATCGCCTCCAGGATCGGGGCGGGGGTCGGGTCCTCGTGCTGGCCGACGGTCAGGTCGATGATCCGCACGCCCTGCCGCTGCATCTTCCGCGCCCGGTGCACCACCTCCCAGCCCGAGGCGCCGCCGCCGAGGATCGCGCGAATGCGGGAGGAGGGGTCCATGGAAGGCTCCGATGCGGGGTCAGCGAAGCGGCCCTTCTGGCGAGGCCGCGCCCGCGGGTCAAGCAGGCCCCCGGAGACCCTGTCAGCACGTCGCAGCCCCCGCGCAGGCGTCCCCGACGCGATGGACCACAGTGCGCCCCGGGACGAGACGGATCAGGGCGCACCGCTGGCGCGGCGATCAGCGCGCGCCGCTGGCGCCACGGTCAGGGCGCGC
>CAXGVP010000770.1:0-2456 GCA_964013055.1 uncultured Albimonas sp. | reverse complement strand
CGTCGCACGCGTCAGCGCCCGACCTCGTGGCCCTGCCGGCGCGGGTGACGGGCCATCTGGCGTGAGCCGTCCCAGGGCGTTTCCAGGAACTGTTCGTCGATCAGACGCATCAGCATCAGGTTCGGCGGGCTCTCGCCCTTGGCGGGGCCTTAGAACGCCGAACGGCTGACCGAGACCAGACGGCATCGCCGGGCGATCGACAGGGTCGGATGGGCGGGGACGATCATCTCGCGCCTCCGGGACATGCTCATCGTCCGGAGGCTTTGCGCAAGAAATCGCGTTCCACCACCAGCTCGCCGATCTTGGCGTGCAGCCGAGACGGTTCCACCTCGCGGTCGGCCGCCGCGGCCTCGGTCTCGCCCGAGAACACCGTCGACATGCCCTCCCTCGCCTGCCGCTTCCAGGTGTTGATCAGCGTCTGATGGACGCCGAACTTCTCCACCAGCCCGGCCATCGTCAGGTCGCCCTTCAGCGCCTTCAGCGCCACCTTCGCCTTGAACGCGGCGCTGTGCTGCGGCCTCTGCGTCTTCATCGGGGTCGTCCTCGTTCCTCGACGAACCAAGCTTGGCCGCCCGTGCGGATTTCGGGGGCCACCTCTGCCTGCCTGGTCGCCATCCGCACCATCTGCGCCACCGGCTGGCGGCTGCGCGACTGAGGCGCGGCCCGTGACGACGCAGGGTAAAGGGCGTTGCCGAATCGGTCGTATTTCCCGAAGCTTACGCCCGGCTCGCGCGACTGCGCGGCCTTCGTTCGGGGGGACGGATACCGGCGGCCCTTGAGCGCCCCGCAACCTGCGGCCGGCGTCAGGTCGTCCTGTGGGGAGCGAAACAGAAACATGTCCAGCGTTGCGTTGCGCGCGGCCCTTCGGCCTGCGCTCAAGTCCGGCCGTCTCGCCCGTCTGCTGGGGGCCTGCTCGGTCCCCGCCCTGTGCCTGGGAGGGGGCGCGGCGCTCGCCCAGCCCTTCGACTGCCCCGCCCCCTCGGGCACGGGCGCCGAGACCTGCACCATCGAGGCGGGGACCGAGGGCGACGGGCTCTACGTCAACTTCGCGGGACCCGACGGGACCGACGACCAGCCGCAGCCGCCGACGGCGGGAAGCTACACCCTGACCAACCACGCCGACGTCGACCAGTCGGCGCAGGAGCCGGGGACCTTCGTGATCCGCTCGCGCGGGGGGCAGGGCTCGACCCATCCCGACGACGCGGGCGACAGCGCCGCGGGGGGCGCGGTGACCATCACCAACACCGGGACCATCGACGTCGACGCGATGGAGTTCGACGGCAAGATGGGCGGCGGGACCGAGGTCGGGCTCGTGGACGACCCGGGCATCGTCTACGTGCTGCACGGCTCGAGCTCGGGCGGGACCGGCATCGACGCGCGCGAGCAGGACATCGGCGGCGGCGACGGCGGCGACGGCGGCGCGGGCGGCCGGGTGCAGGTCACCAACTCCGGCGAGCTGACCCTGCGCCCCGAGGGCGCGGTCGGCGCCCCCGGCGCCCAGGGCGCGATCGCGATCTTCGCAGGCTCCACCGGTGGATACGGCGGCCTGCGCGACGAAGCCGACGACGAGGATCCCCAGGACGGCAGCGGCGGCGCCGCGAGCGACGTGACGGTGACCAACTCCGCCAGGATCTCGGTCTGCGACGCCTCGGAGGCCTGCGACGGCAGCGTGCCCGGCACGGTGGTCGAGCGCATGGCCGAGGGCATCCACGCCGAGAGCGTCGGGGGCTACGGCCAGCCCGACACCTCGAACGGCGGAAACGCGGGCTCGGTCACGGTGCGGAACTCGGCCGACATGACCGTGCGCGCGCCGGTGGCGGCGGGCGGGACCGCGCGGGGGATCTACGTGCTGAGCCAGGGCGGCTACGCGGGGATCGACAGCCGCAAGCGCAGGGTGGCCGGCGGCTACGGCGGCCGGGCGGGCGTGCTGACGGTCGAGCACGACGGGGCGATCGTGGTCGACGCGGGCGATTTCGACGCGCCCCAGGACACCCCCCTCGACCGCGGCACGAACATCACCCCTGACGTGATCCCCGGCTACATCGACCAGGCCGGCGGCATCGTGGCGGTGGCGCTGGGGGCGGCGGCGGGCGCCTCGCACGACGGCGGTTCGAACGCGGACGCGGGCGACGGCGGCGACGTGGGCGCTAACGGGTCGGGGGCGCTTGCGCCCTCGACGATCACGCTGAGCGACGGCGCCTCGGTCGACGTGACCGGGAGCAACGCGATCGGCATCGGCCTGTTCCTGGAGGGCGGCGACGGCGGCCGCGGCCAGTCCACCGACGCCAACGGCGGAGACGGCGGCTCGACCGGAGCGGCGACGATCAGCCTGGGCGAGGGCGCCTGGGTGCGGACCGCGGGCGAGAACGGGGTCGGCGTGCTGGCCCGCACCAAGGGCGGGCCCGGCGGCGGGCTGGCCGCGCTTCGCGTTGCCGGAAGCTACACCTGCCGGACCC
>CAXGVP010000769.1:0-2456 GCA_964013055.1 uncultured Albimonas sp. | reverse complement strand
TTCGTGGACACGGTCGAGGCGAAGCCGGCCTCGCGCAATCCCAGCCCGCCCTTCATGACCTCGACCCTCCAGCAGGAGGCGTCGCGAAAATTCGGCATGGGCGCTCAGCAGGCGATGCGGGCGGCGCAGCGGCTGTATGAAGCCGGGCACATCACCTACATGCGGACCGACGGCATCGACATGGCGCCCGAGGCCGTGCGCGCCGCCCGCGACGCCATCGCCGACCGCTTCGGCAAGGCCTATGTCCCGGAGAAGCCCCGCTTCTACAAGAACAAGGCCAAGAACGCCCAGGAAGCGCACGAGTGCATCCGCCCCACCGACATGACCCGCGACGCGGGCAAGCTGGACGCGGGCATGGGCTCGGACGAGCGCCGGCTCTACGACCTGATCTGGAAGCGCACGCTGGCCTCGCAGATGGAGGGCGCGCGGCTCGAGCGGACCACCGCCGAGATCCGCTCGAAGGACCGCGAGGTGGCGCTGCGCGCCACCGGCCAGGTGGTGAAGTTCGACGGTTTTCTGAGGGTCTACGAAGAGGGCCGCGACGAGCCGGCCGACGACGAGGACGGCCGCCTGCCCGCCCTCTCCGAAGGCGAGCCCACGCCGCTGGCCGCGAAATCCCTGGCCGAGGCCTTCGAGAAGGCCCGCGGCGAGGCGAAGGCCGAGACCGGCGAGACGCTGGTGCGGGCCGAGAACGCGATGCTCGCCGGCGACGGCGCGGTTCTCGCCCAGCAGCACTTCACCCAGCCCCCGCCCCGCTACACCGAGGCCACGCTGGTCAAGCGGATGGAGGAGCTCGGCATCGGCCGCCCCTCCACCTACGCCTCGATCATCGGCACGATCCAGGACCGCGAATACGTCCGCAAGGACAAGAACCGGCTGATCCCCGAGGACAAGGGCCGGCTGGTCACGGTGTTCCTGTCGCGGTATTTCGCCAAATACGTCTCCTACGACTTCACCGCGAAGCTGGAGGAGGACCTCGACGTCGTCTCCGACGGCGGGCTGGACTGGAAATCGCTGCTGGCCGACTTCTGGCGCGACTTCCACGCGGCCGTCGAGGACACCGCCGAACTGCGCATCACCGAGGTGCTCGACACCATCAACGAGGCGCTGGCCCCGCACCTGTTCCCCGACAAGGGCGACGGCTCCGACCCCCGCCTCTGCCCCAACTGCGGCAAGGGCCGGCTTTCCTTGCGCACCGCGCGCTCCGGCGGCGCCTTCATCGGCTGCTCCGAATACCCCGAGTGCCGCTACACCCGCCCCATGGGCGGCGGCGAGGAGGGCGAGGGCGCCATCGGTCCCGACGGCAAGCTGCTGGGCCATGACGACGACGGCCAGCCGGTGACCCTGCGCTCGGGCCGCTTCGGCCCCTACGTGCAGCTCGGCGAGCTGACCGAGGAGAACCCCAAGCCCAAGCGCAGCTCGCTGCCCAAGGGACTGGCGGTGGACGACGTGGACCTGAAGAAGGCCCTCGACCTGCTGTCGCTGCCGCGGCTCGTCGGCCAGCACCCCGAGGGAGGGGAGATCAAGGCCGGCCTCGGCCGCTTCGGCCCCTTCGTGATGCACCAGCCGCCCAAGGCCGAGGGCGAGAAGAAGCTGCCCAAGCCCGTCTACGCCAACCTCAAGGACCCCTCCGAGGTCTTCGAGGTCGGCATCAACCGGGCCGTGGACCTGATCGCCCAGAAGCTCGCCCGCGGCGGGCGCGGGGCGGCGGCGACGCCCCTCAAGGAGCTGGGCGAGCACCCCGACGGCGGCGCGCTGGCGGTCTATCCCGGACGCTACGGGCCGTATGTGAAGTGGGACAAGGTCAACGCCACCCTGCCCAAGGACGCCGACCCGCAGACCGTGACGCTCGAGCAGGCGGTGGAGCTGGTCAACGCCAAGGCCGCCAAGGGCGGCAAGGGCAAGAAGGCGGCGCCCAAGAAGGCCGCCGCCAAGAAGCCCGCGGCGAAGAAGACCGCCAAGGCCGCCGACGGCGAGAAAGCCCCCGCCAAGAAAGCCCCCGCCAAGAAGGCGCCTGCGAAGAAAGCCGCCGCCGCGAAGGCCCCCGCCAGGTCCACGGCGAAGAAGACCGCCAAGGACGCCCCCACCGGGGACCCCGAGGTGGACGACGTCTTCGACGGCGGCGCCGAGTGAGCCCCGGCGCGTCCCTCCGGGGCCGCGCCCCTTGCCCCGCGGGGCCTCGCGCCTCCCGCGCCGCCAGCGTGTCCCGGGCTTGACCCGGGACCTCTCCCGGCCCCGCGCGCGCGGAGCGAGGCTCGCCGCCGCGCTCGCCGCCCTCCTCCTCGCGCTGCCGGCCGCGGCCGCCCCTCTGCCCGAGGGGGTCGAGCGGATCACCCTCTCCGTCGACGGCCTGCCGCGCACGGCCCTGGTCGAGCCGCCCGCCGACATCGCCGCGGGCGCCGCCCCGGCCGAGCCGCGGCCGACGCTCATCCTGCTCCACGACATGCAGCAGTCCG
>CAXGVP010000768.1:0-2464 GCA_964013055.1 uncultured Albimonas sp. | reverse complement strand
CGGGCGCCGGGCAGGCCCCGCGCAATGCGGCCGCGTAATCGCTCAGGCGGCGGCCTCAGGGCATGTTTCCAGCTCCGAGCGCGCGTCGGGCCAAAGGGGGAGGGCCCCGCGCCTTCCTTTCCGGCGGGACGGCGGCGCCGGCCGGTGAGGGAAAGGGCGAGGCCGCCACGGCGTGCTGTGGCGGCAGGCGCAGTTCTCAAGCCGGGCAGGGGCCGGTCCGGACGGCGGACGGCGATGTCGGGCCGGGTGGCCTGGACGTCGCGCGGGAGGGCGCGGCGGGCCGTCCGCGCCCCTGGCGGGAGGCCTGGCGGCGGCTCTCGGGAGCCGGATCAAGGCCGCTCCGGACGGCGGCCGGGGGGCGCGCGGGCCGGCGGGCTCGCGGCCGCGGCTGCGCGATCCGGGGCGCGCGCACGGGCGCGCCCCGGGGCGCGTCTCAGGCGGCGGCGTCGCGCAGGGCCTGCCAGACGCGATGCGGGGTCGCGGGCATGTCGAAGGCCTCCACCCCGCGCCCGGCCAGCGCGTCGAGGATCGCGTTCATCACCGCGGGCAGGGCGCCGATCGTGCCGGCCTCGCCCACGCCCTTCACGCCCAGTTCGTTGGTCGGCGAGGGGATCTCGAGGTTGTCGAGCGCGGTCGCCGCCGGCAGCAGGTCCGCGCGCGGCATGTAGTAGTCCATGAAGGTCGCGGTCAGGAACTGGCCGTCGGCATCGTAGACGCAGCGCTCGCCGAAGACCTGGCCCAGGCCCTGCATCAGCCCGCCCCAGACCTGCCCCGCCACCAGCGTGCCGTTGACCACCACCCCGCAGTCGTCCAGCGCCGCATAGCGCTCGATCCGGGTCACCCCCGTCTCGGGGTCCACCTCCACCTCCGCCACATGCAGGCCGGAGGGGAAGTTGCGCGGGCTCGGCAGTTCCACCACCGTGTCGAGCGCGCCGGGATGGGAGGCCGCGATCTCCAGCAGCCCCAGCGTCCGGTTGGAGGCGCGGGAGCGGAACGCGCCCTCGGCATAGTCCAGGTCGCCGGGCGCCGCCTGCATCTCCTGCGCGGCGAGGTCCCTGGCCTTGGACACGACCTGCCGGGCGCATTCCACCAGCACCGAGCCCTGGGACATCAGCGTGCGCGAGCCGAAGGCCCCCGCCCCCTTCTTCACCGGCCCGCCGTTGCGCTGGAGCGAGAGGCTGATCAGCGCCGGATCGATCTCGAGCCGGGCGCCGACCAGCTCGGGGAACACCGTCTCATGGCCCTGGCCGGAGGCGACGGCCATCTCGTGCAGCAGCACCGTGCCGTCGGCCTCGAAGGTGATCGCCGCCTCGTCCGAGGGCAGCACCCCGCCCGATGGCTCGACGAACAGCGCGCAGCCGATGCCGCGCAGCAGGCCCTTCGCCTCGGCGGCGGCGCGGCGCGCGGCGAAGCCCTCCCAGTCGGCCATCTTCAGCCCGTCGTCGAGCAGCCGGGGCAGGTCGCCGCTGTCGTAGGCGCTGGGCATCGGCGCGAAGGGCAGCGGATAGGGATAGGCGTCGGGCGCGATCGCGTTCAGCCGGCGCAGGGCGACGCGGTCGAGGCCGGTCCTGCGCGCCGCCTCGTCGACCAGCCGCTCGACCACATAGGCCATCTCGGGGCGGGCCGCGCCGCGATAGGCGGCGAGCTGGGTCTTGTTGGTCACGCAAAGCCGCACGCGCCCGTGGATGGCCGGGATCCGGTAGGCCCCCGTCGCCATCACCGCGGCGTTCATCACCGAGGTCAGCGGCCCCGAGGTTCCCGGGTGATGTCCCAGGTCCGCGATCCAGTCGTGGCGCAGGCCGAGGAACCGCCCCTCGGCGTCCAGCGCCAGCTCGGCCTCCATCACGATGCCGCGGCCCTGGTAGTCGGAGACCATGGTCTCGGCGCGGGTCGACAGCCACTTGACCGGCCGCCCCAGCGCGCGGGAGGCCAGCGCGATGGCGAGATACTCGGGGTAGGCGTCGGCGCGGACGCCGAAGGCGCCGCCGACGTCCTCGGCGAAGACGCGGATGTTTTCGGCCGGCAGGCCGGTGGCGAAGACCAGCGCGTCGCGCAGACCCTGCATGCCCTGGCTGGGGGCGTGCAGCTCGAGCACGCCGTCGTCCCAGGTCACGACGGCGGCCTTGGGCTCCATCGGGTTGGCGACCAGGCGCTCGGAAGTCAGGGCGATGCGCACCCGGTGGGCGGCGGCGGCGAAGGCCTCGGCCACCGCCTCGGCGTCGCCGAAGCGGTATTCGAAGGGCCGGTTGCCGGGGATCGTCTCATGGAGCTGGGGCGCGCCCTCGGCGAGCGCCGCCACGGGGTCGATCACCGCCTCCAGCGGCTCGATCTCGACCTCGGCGAGCTCCAGGGCGTCGCGGGCCTGGGCCATGTCATGGGCGATGCGGCCGCGGGCGCACTCCAGGCCGATGCGGGCCATGGCGTCACGGAAGGACGCGGCCTCGGGCGTCGCCCGCGGCGGCAA
>CAXGVP010000767.1:0-2466 GCA_964013055.1 uncultured Albimonas sp. | reverse complement strand
TTGTTCTTGGGTGAGTCAGGAGCCCGCCGGAGGCTCCCCCCTCCGATAACTCCCCAACCCTCTCCGCACTCACAGGCCCAGCCAGGCCCGCCCGCAGGGCGCCTGTAGTCCGTCCCCCCGACGCAACCCCGACCCGGCCCCCCGCCGTCCCCTCCCGCTTGCCCGCCGGCCGCCCTGCACCTAGCCTCGCCTCCGTCCGCCTCCTCCCGGCACGGAGCCCGCCCATGGCCACCCAGTACGACCGCATCGAGCCCCCTCTGGCCCGCTTCATCTCCCGCCAGAAGATCTTCTTCACCGCAACCGCGACCGCCGACAGCCGCATCAACCTCTCGCCCCGCTCCACCGACGCGCTGCGCGTGCTGGACGAGAACCGGGTGTGCTACCTCGACCTCACCGGCTCCGGCTCCGAGACCTCGGCCCACCTGCTCGCCGACGGCCGCATGACGATCATGCTCTGCAGCTTCGAGGGGCCGCCGATGATCCTGCGCCTCTACGGCCGCGCCCGCTCCCTGTTCCACGGCACGCCCGAATACGAAGACCGCCTGGCCGCCTCCTACGACGGCGAGGCCCCGCTGGGCGCCCGCCAGATCGTCGAGCTGACCGCCGACCTCGTCCAGACCTCCTGCGGCTACGCGGTGCCGCTGTTCTCCCACGAGGGCGAGCGCGACGTGCTCGACCGCTGGGCTCAGGGCAAGGGCGCCGAGGGCCTGAAGGCCTACCGCGCCGAGAAGAACGCCGTCTCCCTCGACGGCCTGCCCACCGGCATGCCGGCGTGAGCCGGCGCGACCGGTCCCTCGACACCCCCGAGGCCGCCGAGGCGGCCGCCTTCCTCGCCGCGCGCGACGCCTTCCACGACTGGCGCCTGGCCCGGCGGGAGATCTCGGCGACGCCGGAGCGCACCGCCTTCGGCCTCTCCCAGGTCGCCCGCAACCGGGTGGTCGCGGAGTTGTCGAGCGACAGCCGCGACCCCGACCAGCCCCCGTCCCTGTGGCGGATCGAGACCGACACGGCCGAGCGCGTCTCGACCGCCTCCCTCCTGGAAAGCCGGCACGAGATCCTGCAGGTCACGGCGAAGGCCCGGGACGGACTGATCCTGCTCGAAATCGACGGCGGAACCTTGACCCTGCTCTGCGCCCGCCTGCGGATCTTCCCCCGTCCCTCCGCCTGACGGCCTGCGCCGGCGGATCCCGCCCGGCGGCCGCACGCGCAGCAACGGGGACGGTCGGGCGGGGCGATGCGGAGGCGCAGCCGACGCGAGGGCCGCCCCGACCGTCGCGTTACGCAGCCTCCTCTCGCCCCGCCCCCCCTCGCGCCCGGCCGCCCCGACGCCTATGTTGGGGCGACTGCCAAGGATCCCGAACCATCCGGAGGGCGCGATGATCCCCTATTCCCTGCTGGACCTCTCGCCGATCTGCGAGGGGGGAACCGCCGCCGACAGCTTCCGCTCCTCCGCGGCGCTGGCGCAGGCGGCCGAGCGGGCGGGCTACACCCGCTACTGGCTGGCCGAGCATCACAACATGCCGGGCATCGCCTCGGCCGCGACCTCGATCCTGATCTCGCATGTGGCGGGCAAGACCTCGACGATCCGGGTGGGCTCGGGCGGGATCATGCTGCCCAACCATTCGCCGCTGGTGATCGCCGAGCAGTTCGGCACGCTCGCCACCCTGCACGGAGACCGCATCGACCTCGGGCTCGGCCGGGCGCCGGGCACCGACATGCCCACCGCCCGCGCCCTGCGCCGGGGCATGGACGGGGTCGACCGGTTCCCCCAGGACGTGATGGAGCTGATGGACTATCTCGGCGATCCCCAGCCGGGCGTGCATGTGCGCGCGATCCCGGGGACGGGGACCAGGGTGCCGGTCTGGATCCTGGGGAGTTCCCTCTACGGCGCGCAGCTGGCCGCGCATCTCGGCCTGCCCTACGCCTTCGCCTCGCATTTCGCGCCGCAGCTGGCGTTCGAGGCGGCCCAGGTCTACCGCGACAATTTCCGCGCCACCGGGCGGATGGCGGCGCCGCATTTCATGCTGGCGGCCAACGTCTTCGCCGCCGAGACCGAGGCCGAGGCGCGCCGGATCCGCACCTCGTCCCAGATCACCATGGCCCGCCTGCGCAGCGGCAACCCCGGCAAGCTGCCCGCGCCGGTGGACCGGATCGAGGACGTGCTCTCGCCCGCCCAGATCGCCATGGTCGACGAGATCCAGTCGGTCTCGGTGATCGGCGATCCGGGCCAGGTGCGCGACGGGCTCGCCGAGCTGATCCGCCGCCACCGGCCGGACGAGCTGATCCTGGCGGGCCACATCCACGACCCCGCCGCCCGCATCCGCAGCTTCGAGATCGCCGCCGACGCGATGCGCGCCCTGGCGCCGGCCCCGGCGGCCTGAGCCTTTTCCGGCGGGCGTCGCGAGACGGTCGGGGCGGCCCTCGCGTCCGCTGCGCGTCCGCATCGCCCCGCCCGACCGTCCCCCT
>CAXGVP010000766.1:0-2467 GCA_964013055.1 uncultured Albimonas sp. | reverse complement strand
CGCGACGGCGGCCACAGGCGCCGCGGTCGTCGGTCTGGATCAACCGCCGACGCGGACCAGGTGATTGTCCCAGGCCAGGCCCGGCGTCTCGCGCCGCGCCGTCTCGACCCCGTCGGCGCCGATCCAGCGCAGCCAGCCCATCCCGTCCGAGAGCAGCAGCCCCCGCCCCGCCGGCGCAGCCCCACAGACGTCGGGCTGATCGATCTCGGCGACGAACGCGCCGTCGTCCGCATCGAACAGATGCGCGACGCCCCCGCGCGGCGAGGTCACCGCCGCGAGCCGCCCGTCGCCCGAGAAGGCCACCGAGCCGCCGTAGCCCTTCAGCCGCCGCTGCGCCGCCTGGGGCGCCTCGAGCAGGCGCAGGCGCTCGCCGCGGCGGTGCAGCGCCAGGATGGCCGGGGCGTGGACCGCCTCGCCTTCCCACTGCATCGCCGCCGCGATCGTGCCGTCGGCGCGCATCGCGATATGGCGCAGCGAGGCGCGCCTCGCCTCGGGCGCCGCCGTCTCCAGCACCGTGCCCGCCCGGGGATCGAGATAGGCGAGGTTGGGCCGCATCGAGGCGAGGTTGAGCTTCTGGCGCTCCATCGCCGGGTCGGTGAAGATCCCGCCGTTGGCCACCGCCAGCACGCCGTCTGCCATCTCGATCACGTCATGCGGCCCCAGCCCGCCGGAGGGGATCTCCCCGATCCGCCGCCAGTCGGCGGCGTCCCAGACCCCGAGGATCCCCCGCTCGCGCGCATAATCGTTCTCGGGCGTGTAGAGCCGCGTCCCGTCGGCCGAGACGCAGCCGTGGCCCATGAAATGCACGCCCGCGGGCGTCTCCAGCCGCGCGATCTCGGCGCCGGAGGCCAGGTCCACCACCAGCCCGAAGGTCCCCGGCCGGCGCGCGAAGGCCACCGCCTGCGCGCGCGTCGGATGCACCGCCGCCGCGTGGCCGCGGTCCGGCAGCGCCAGGCGGAACAGCTCCGACCCGTCGGCGGCCAGCCCCACCAGCACGAAGTCGCCCGAGGGCAGCCGCGCCGCGCCCAGGTGCGAGAGCCCCGGATCCGCGCCCGGCCCGCCCTGCAACGCCCCGCACGCGCCCGGCCCGGTCGGCCTCGAGGCGCCCGAGACCCGCGCGCCCGAGACCGGCGCGCCCGAGACCCGCGCGGCCGTGTCCTGCGGGTCCCTGGCCTGCCGATCGCTGACCTCGCGCGGCGTCGTCGCGGCGATTGCGCCCTCGCTTGCCCCGGTCCGCCCGCCCGCACCCTGCCTGGCCCCGCCCAACGCGGCCCCGCCCGACCCGGTCCCGACCTGCCCGTCGGCGGCCTGCCCGGCCGCGTTCCGCCGCAATCCGCCGTCCATCTCCGCCTCCCTCAGTCGCCGTCCAGCGCGTTGAAGCCGGGCGAGATCCCGACCGCCGGCGCGGCCAGATGCTCGAACCGCTCCCGCGCCGTCTCGGCGGCGGACTGCAGGGACTCGAGCGCGAAGCGCCGGGCCGGGTCCTCCACCGCCTCGTGCAGGGGCGAGGGCGCCCGGCGCGCGAGCTCGATCGCCCGCGCCCAGCCCGAGCGCTGGGAGGCCAGCGCCTCGGCGTCGAGCGCCGGCGCGAAACAGTCCGCCAGCGCCGAGAGCGCCTGCAACGACAGCTCGACGTTGCGCAGGCTGCGCCCCGAGCGCCAGGCCTCGGCCTTGCGGGGCCAGGCGCGCTGGTAGCTGCCCAGCGGCTCGCCCAGCCGCTTCTCGATGGTCATCCGCGCGCCGCCCATCAGGGCGGTGTAGAGGGCGCGCGGCGGCTCCTCGACCGAGCGGTAGATCACGCCCTCGCCGCGGGCGGCGCGGCGCATGTCGGGGGCGTGGCTGTCGCGCCAGTCGACATGAAGCTCCTGCGCCGTGCGGGCGAGGTCGGCGGCGATCGCGGCCAGCAGGCGGCAGGGATAGCCCGCGACGAGCTCCGGCGCGTCGGGGTCGAAGATCAGCCGCTCGACCGCCATCAGGCCACGGGCCGCGACCGAGACCTCGCGGAAGGCGTCGGGGTCGTCGACCACCGGGTCCTCGTCGGCCAGCAGACCGTCGACCGAGCGGCGCACGAAGCCGCGCGGATCGGGCCAGAACTCGATCGCCAGCGCCCGGCCCTCGGCCTCCGCGGGGCCGAAGCGCAGGTGGCTGATCCCCATCCAGTCGTCGAAGGCGCGATGGTAGGCCGCCCGCAGCACCGAGGGGCGCGCGCAGCCCTCCGCCGCCTCGGCCAGCGCCGCCGTGGCCGAGGCGAAGCGCTTGTGGCCCGGCAGCACCTGGGTCTCGAGCGCCGCCTCGGCGATGCGGGCCAGCACCTCGGTCGAGGTCGCCGCCGACGTGCGCGAGGACGCCACGAACGGCGAGGCGACCAGCGCCGCGCCCAGCGCCATGAAGCCCCGCCGCCCCGGACCCCGCGGGGGGCCGGGCGGGCGGGCGTCGGGGTGCATAGGGTCGGGGCGGGCGGCGCCAG
>CAXGVP010000765.1:0-2469 GCA_964013055.1 uncultured Albimonas sp. | reverse complement strand
AGCCCCCTTCGGGGGTCGCTGCGCGATCCTTGACCGGGGCGGGCGAGTCGCTCTTCACGGCATCAGCGACGGACGGCTCCGGAGAACAGGCGTTCCCGCCAGGCCCCGGGTCGGGCGGGGGCGGGCGCGCGATTGACGACCGGTCGGCCGGCAAATAGCGTCGCGGGCGGTGGAGGAGCGTGGCCGGGCCGGCGAGGCCCGGCGCGAGGAGAAGGAGGGCGCGCGTGAGCGATGACCCGCGGCGGATACCCGTCATCATCGGCGTCGGGCAGGTCAACGATCGGCCGGAGGATCCCGGGAAGGGGCTCGATTCGCTCGGCCTGATGGTCGAGGCGCTGCGGCGCGCCGATGCCGATGCAGGGGGCGGGTGGCTCGCAAGGCTGGGCTCGGTCGCGGTGGTGGACCAGATCTCCTGCGCGGGGCTCGGCGATCTCGCGCAGGGGGTGGCGGAGGCGCTGGGCGCCCGGCCCGCGCATCTCAAGGTCACGCCCGGGCCGATGGGCGACGGGCCGGTGACGCTGCTCGCCGAGGCCGCCAACCTGATCGGGCGCGGCGAGGTCGAGGTCGCCGCCGTCACCGGGGGCGAGGCGCTGCGCACCGCGGCGCGGCGCGCGGCGGCGGCGGGAAGCGGCGACGCCAACGCCTCGCGCGCCTCCTCCGAGCGGCGCTCGAAGGGGATGCTGCGGGCCAGGTATGGGCTGACGGCGCCGGTGGACGTCTATCCGCTCTACGAGAACGGCTGCCGGGCGGCCTGGGGGCAGAGCCTCGCGGAAGGCCAGGACGAGAGCGCGCTGATCTGGTCGCTGATGTCCAGGGTCGCGGCCGAGAACCCCGACGCCTGGCTGCGCAAGCCGCTGGAGCCGGCGGACATCCTCTCGCCCGAGGGCGGCAACCGGCCGATCGCCTTTCCCTATTCCAAGCTGATGGTCGCCAACGGCTCGGTGAACCAGGGGGCGGGTTTCATCGTGGCGAGCCTCGCGGCCGCCCGCGAGGCCGGCATCCCCGAGGAGCGGCTGGTGCATGTGGGCCTCGCCGCCCGTGCGCAGGAGGATGCGGACATCCTCAGGCGCGACCGCTACGACCGCACCGCGACCATCGAGGTCGCGATCCGCAAGACCCTGGAGAAGAACCATGTCGAGGCGAAGGACCTCGACGCGGTGGAGCTCTATTCCTGTTTCCCCTGCGTGCCGAAGATGGCGCGCCGGGTGCTGGGCTGGCCGGCGGAGAAGCCCGCCACCGTCTACGGCGGGCTGACCTTCGGCGGCGGCCCGATCGGCAACGTGATGAGCCACGCCATCGCCGCGATGGTCGGCAGGATCCGCGAGGGCGCGAAGCTGGGCCTGGTCTTCGCCAACGGCGGGCACGCCACCTATTCGTGCACCATCGTGCTGGGCCGCCAGCCGATCCCGGGCGCGAGCTTCCCCGCAGACTTCGATCACCAGGCCGACGCAGACGCCCTGCGCGATCCCGTGCCCGAGCTGCTGGAGAGCTATGCCGGCCCCGCCACGGTCGAGACCTACACGGTCTTCTACAATCGCGACGGCGCGCCCCGGAACGGCGTGATCGTGGCCCGCACCGCGAGGGGCGAGCGCACCGTCGCCATCGTGCCGGGCGAGGACGCCGAGGCCATCGCCTGGCTGACCGACGGCGCGCAGGAGCCGGTGGGCGCCGTCGGCGAGATCGTGCCGGGGACCGCGCCCGCCCCCGACGGCGGCGCGCCCCTGCAGGTCTGGAAGCGGGCCGGCTGAGGCCCCCTGACCCCTCGCGCGTCCCCGACGGGGCGCGCGGACCCCATAAAACCAAGAGCGCCCGGCCACGCCGGGCCGGGGCCCGGCCGGATCCGGGCGGGAGGAAGACCATGGCTCGTTTCGAGGGCAAGATCGCGCTCATTACCGGCGCCACCGGCGGCATCGGCGCCGTCACCGCGCGGCGGATGGCGGCGGAGGGCGCGAAGCTCGTGCTGCAGGACCTGGAGGAGGCGCCGCTGAAGGCGCTGGCAGAGGAGCTGGGCGGCGCCGAGATCGCGCCGGGCGACGTGGCCGAGCCCGCGGTGATGCAGGCCGCCGTCGACAAGGGCATGACCGCCTTCGGGCGCATCGACTGCGCCTTTCTCAACGCCGGGATCGAGGGGCCGGTGGCGCCGCTGGAGGAGGGCGACGTCTCGGCCTTCGACACGGTGATGCGGGTCAACGTGCGCGGGCCCTACGTGGGGCTGGCGGCGCTGTTCCCGGTGATGAAGGCGACGGGCGGCTCGGTGGTGATCACCTCCTCGACCGCGGGCCTGCGCGGGGCCACGGGTCTGTCGCGCTATACCACCTCCAAGCACGCGGTGATCGGGCTGATGCGCACCGCGGCGCTGGAGGGCTCGCCCCACGGGATCCGGGTCAACACGGTGCACCCCGCGCCCATCGACACCCGCATGATCCACGCGCTGGAGGACGGCTACGGCAAGGGCGATCCCGAGCGCGC
>CAXGVP010000764.1:0-2471 GCA_964013055.1 uncultured Albimonas sp. | reverse complement strand
CGTCGAAATGGTGGCGGCCCGGATCGACCACCAGCCGGGTCTCGGCGAGCCCGCCCCACATCGCCGCGATCAGCAGCGACTGGCGCAGGAACTCGGGCCGCTCGGCCTCGCCTACCCAGGCCGCGAGGCGGACCCCGGGGGCGGGCTGGTGGAGGGCGGAGCTCTCGGCCGCGGCCTCCTCGGCGTCGAGCTGCAGGCCCTCGTTCATGGCGGTGAAGCGCAGCGGGCGCAGGTCGTGCAGGCCCGAGATCGAGACGGTGCGCACGATGCGCGAGGCGGCCTCGGGCGAGAGCGGCGCGTCGGCGCAGACCAGGCGCGAGACCAGGTGCCCGCCGGCGGAGTGGCCGGCGAGCGCGATGGGGCCGGGGACCAGGCGTCCGGCCTCTTCGACGGCGCGGGCGATCTGGCCGACGATCGAGGAGATCCGCGCGCGGGGCGCCAGCGTGTAGGAGGGCAGCGCCGCCGCCCAGCCGCGCGCCACCGCGCCGGCGGCGAGGTGGGACCAGGTCTCGCGTCCGAAGCGCAGCCAGTAGCCGCCGTGCACGAAGACGACGACGCCCCTGGGCTCGGTCTGCGGCAGGAACAGGTCGAGGCGCTCGCGCGCGGCGTCGTTGTGGCCGCCGGGATAGGGCAGGCCGAGCCGGGCGCGCGGACCCATCGCCTCGCGGAAAGCGGCGGCGTCGCGGGGCCAGGCCTCGAGAAAGGCGGCCGCATCGGGGATGTGGCCGGCGTTGTCGTAGGCCTCGGTCCAGTCCGAGAGGCTGGGACGGTCCAGCGGCCGCTCGGGCGGGGGGAGGGAGGGCTTGAAGCCCAGCATGGTTCAGGCCCTCCCTGGGGCGTTGGGCGTCAGAGGGCGCCTTCGATCCACTGCTTGAGCGCCGACTTGGGCGCGGCGCCGACCTTCGAGGAGGCCACGGCCCCGTTCTTGAAGACCAGCAGCGTGGGGATGCCGCGCACGCCGTAGCGCGAGGCGGCGTTGGGGTTCTCGTCGACGTTCAGCTTGACGATCTTGACCTTGCCGTCGAGCTCGCCGGCGAGCTCCTCCAGCGAGGGGCCGATCTGCTTGCAGGGGCCGCACCACTCGGCCCAGAAGTCCACCACGACGGGGGTGTCGGACGCGATGACGTCGGTCTCGAAGGTGGCGTCGGTCACGGGGGTCGTGCCCATGGTCGCTCTCCTGAATTCGGCGGCGCGCGGAGGTCCGGCGCCGGGAGCGTTGAAGCTAGGTAGGCGGGGCGGACGGGTCAAGATCGCGCGTGCGCCGGGGCGACAGGGCGCAGATATGGGGTCTCCGGGGCGCCACGGCGCCCGATGCTGGGGCGGATGCGCAGCGGGGCGCCGCAAGGTCAGGCGCTGGGCGCCCCACCCCTCCCGGCGCCCCCTGCCCGACCCCGCCCGACGCCCCCTGCCCGCTTTCCCAGCCTGCCGTCCCAGCCCGCGCCCCCGAGCGCCCGCCGCCGGTTCTTCGCCCGGCTTGCGGTTCCCGGCCGCGCAGGCGGTTCCCGGCCGCGCAGGCGGTTCCCGGTCCCGCATGGCGCCTATGGTCCCGCCGGCCACGCCCGCAACCGGCCGGCGTCGCCGATCCCGCCTGCCGCACCTCTCCCGGCGACGGCCGCCGATCCCGCGGGCCGTCCGCCCGGCGGATGGCCGGCATCGCCGTCCCGCCCCCGCGGACAGATCCTCTCCCGACCGACCGCCGCCCGAGGCTCGTCCGGGGCGACGGACGCCGGCGCTCGCCCCTCGCGCGCCCCGGCCATGCCCGCCCGCAGGGCGCCTGTAGACCGCCGGCTCGGCTCGCCGAGCCCCCCTCCCCCTTCTCCACCCAGGACCCGGAGGCCGCTCCGGCGCCCGATCCGAAGGCGACGCCGAGCCCCGGACCGCTCGCGCCGCCGTCCCGGCGCGCGACGCTGCGGCGGCAGGGCCGATCCCCGTCCCGCGATCCCCGTCCCGTGATCTCCGTCCCGGCGCCCCGTCGTGGCGGCGGATCGGCGTCCCGGACGCCCGGCGGCGGGAAAGCGTCGCGGCCGCGGGCTGCGGGGAGGCGCCACGGCCCGCCCCCTGTCCTGTGGCCTGCCGTTTGGCGCCTTGCCCCCTGTCGCGCGCCGACGCCCGTCGCCGGCGCGACGCAGCCAAGCCCGCCCGCAGGGCGCCTGTGGGCCGGGGAGCCGCCATGGCCGGGGGGCGCGACGGAGACCTGCCGGAGAGACCGCGGCCTCCGCGCCGGGCGGCGGCGGCGGCGAAGGGCGGGCGGGCCTGCGGGGCGGCGCCGAGAGCGCGGGATAGGGACAAGGCAGAGGCGCGGAGGCCCCGGAGAGGAACAGAAAGGCGAGAGCGAAGGCGGCGCTGCGCGGGGCGCAGGGGGCCGAGGGGCGCAGCGCGGCGGGAAACGCAGGGTGTATGGGGCGCAGCGTGCCGGGGGACGCTGGGGGGGGGGAGGCGCCGGGGCGGGAGGGACGCGGGCGGGGGGGGGC
>CAXGVP010000763.1:0-2478 GCA_964013055.1 uncultured Albimonas sp. | reverse complement strand
CGGGGCAGGCGCTCTCCCGCCCGCCCCACAGGCGCCCCGGGCCTGACCCGGGGCCTCGCGCCGCCCGCCACGAGCGCCTTCGCCGGGAGGCGGTTGCGAGGCCGGCCGCCAGGCGCCCCGGGCTCGCCCCGGGGCCTCTCGCGGCCCGCAGCCGGCGCCGTCGGCAGGAATGCTTGCCGCAGCGGCGCTCCCAGACTAGAGGCGAGGACATGACCGCCGTGATCGACCGCCATGAGGGCGACGCGAAGGATTTCGCGCTGGCCCTGAACCCTCTCGCCTCCCGCGACGCGCCCTGGACCGCGGCGCAGGACGAGATCCTTTCGGATGCCGCTTTCGCGCGCGCGCAGGCGACGATCTCCTCGTGGCCGGGCTATGCGCCGACGCCGCTGGTCTCGCTGCCGGCGCTGGCGGCGTCGCTGGGGGTGGGCGAGCTGCTCTACAAGGACGAGGGCGGGCGCTTCGGCCTGGGCTCGTTCAAGGCGCTGGGCGGGGCCTATGCGGTGGCGCGGCTGCTGCAGAAGCTGCTGTCGGAGAAGCTGGGGCGCGACGTGCCGATGGAGGAGGTGGTCTCGGTCGCCCATCCTCAGGCGGCGGCCGAGGTCACGGTGTGCTGCGCCACCGACGGCAACCACGGCCGCTCGGTCGCCTGGGGGGCGCGGAATTTCGGGGCGCGCTGCGTGATCTTCATCCACGCCACGGTGTCGGAGGGGCGCAAGGCCGCCATCGAGGCCTATGGCGCCGAGGTCCGCCGCTGCGCCGGCAACTACGACGACAGCGTGCGCGAGGCGCAGGCGACGGCGACGGCGGAGGGGTGGTTCGTGGTCTCGGACACCTCCTATCCCGGCTACATGGACGTGCCGCGCGACGTCATGCAGGGCTACGAGATGATGGCGGCGGAGGCCTACGAGGCGCTGGACGAGCCGCCCACCCATGTCTTCATCCAGACCGGCGTCGGCGGGCTTGCGGCGGCGGTCGCCGCCCAGGCGGTGCGCCGCTGGGGGGCGGCGCGGCCGATGATCGTGCTGGCCGACCCGGACCGCTCGGCCTGCTGGCTGGACAGCATCGTTGCGGGCAAGCCGGTGGCGGTCGAGGGGGACCTGGACACGCTGATGGCGGGGCTCGCCTGCGGCGAGGTCTCGGCGCTGGCCTGGGAGGTGTTGAAGGACCATGGCGACGCGGTGATGGCCGTGCCGGACGCGGCGGCGGTCGCGGCGATGAACCGGCTGGCGCGGCCCGAGGACGGGGACCCTGCGATCGTGGCGGGGGAGAGCGCGGTGGCGGGGCTGGCGGCATTGGAAAATGCGCTGGCCGACCCGCGGGCGGCCTCGGCGCTGGGGCTGGATGCGTCCTCGCGGGTGCTGCTGTTCGGCACCGAGGGCGACACCGACCCCGAGCTTTACGTCCACCTGGTCGGCCTGAGCGCCGACCAGGTGCGCGCGGCCTGAGCCGCAGGAGAGACCATGCCTCGCAAACTGATCGTCGCCGGCGCGCAGCTCGGCCCCATCGCGAGAGACGAGAGCCGCGCCTCGGCCGTGGCGCGGCTCTGCGCGTTGATGCGCAAGGCCAGGGCCCGCGGCGCCGAGCTGGTGGTGTTCCCGGAACTGGCGCTGACCACCTTCTTCCCCCGCTGGTGGATGGAGGATGCGGCCGAGATCGACGCCTGGTTCGAGACCGAGATGCCCAACGCCGACGTCGCCCCGCTGTTCGAGCTGGCGCGGGAACTGGGGATCGGCTTCCACCTGGGCTATGCCGAGAAGACGCCGGAGGGGCGGCATTTCAACACCGCGATCCTGGTGGATGCGGGCGGCGAGGTGATCTCGAAATACCGCAAGATCCATCTGCCGGGGCATTTCGACGACCAGCCCTGGCGGCCGTTCCAGCATCTCGAAAAGAAGTATTTCGAGAAGGGCGACCTCGGCTGGCCGGTCGTCGACGGGTTCGGCGGCAAGATGGGGATCTGCATCTGCAACGACCGCCGCTGGCCCGAGACCTGGCGGGTGCTGGGGCTGGGCGGGGCGGAGCTGGTGGTTCTGGGCTACAACACGCCCGCCCACTATCCGCCGGCGCCCGAGCACGACCATCTTCAGTATTTCCACAACGAGCTCTCGGTGCAGGCGGGCTGCTACCAGAACGGGATGTGGGCGGTGGCGGTGGCGAAGGCCGGGATGGAAGAGGGCTCGGAGCTGATCGGCGGCTCGGTGATCGTGGCGCCGACGGGGGAGATCGTGGCCCGCGCCCAGACCGTGGGCGACGAGGTGATCTCGGCCGAGATCGACCTCGACCGCTGCGCCGAGATCCGGGCGAACATCTTCGACTTCAAGATGCACCGGGAGCCGGGCGACTACGGCGCGATCACCGCGAAGAAGGGCTGATCGGGCGACGGCCGCGTGCGCCCCGGGCCTGACCCGGGGCCTCCTGCCCTCCGGTTGCGACGGGCGCAGGTGTGGATCGGGGGCGCGAGCCGTCGCCGTCGCGCCC
>CAXGVP010000762.1:0-2479 GCA_964013055.1 uncultured Albimonas sp. | reverse complement strand
CAGCCGCGCCGCCATCCCCAGGCTGAGGCCGATCAGCGCCTCCGCCCCCATGGCCCGCAGGATCGCAAAGGGCTGGCCCGAGGCCAGCCCCGGGTCCGCCGCCGCCGCCGCGCGGGCCAGCGGCGACAGCGCCGGCCACAGCAGCAGCGCATAGCCCAGCGCCACGGCGAGCTTGATCCGCATCGGCAGCGTCCGCTCGCCGAAGCCCGGCAGCAGCGAGACCACCGCCCCCACCCGCACGAACAGCGCCATCAGCGCATAGACCGGCGCGTCGTCCAGCCGCGCCGCCTGGGTCAGGTCGGGCCACAGCCGGGCGAGGATCGCGACCGTCTCGTCCATCGCTCAGGCCTGGCCGAGCAGGGTGGGGCGGCCGTTTGCGCCGATCTCCTCGAAGCTCAGCACCGGGTTGCGCACCCCCTTGGCCGCCAGCACCGTGCGCAGGAAGCGCCGCCGGCGGGTCGAGGTGACGATGGCCGGATACCGCCCCTCGGACCCCGCCCGCGCCACCCGGTCGGCGACGGCGGCGGCCAGCCGGTTGAACTCGGAAGGCGGCAGGGCGACGTCGCCGGCGCCGTCGCCCTCCTTCAGCTCGTGGGCGGCGAAGGTCTCTTCCCATTCCGCGCTCAGCTGGATCAGGGGCAGGGCGCCGTCCTCCTCCAGCAGCTCGGCGACGATCTGGAAGCCCAGGCGCTGGCGGACGTGTTCGGCGATCGCCTCGGGCGCGCCGAGCACGGGCTTGGCCTCGGCGATCGCCTCCAGGATCAGCGGCAGGTTGCGGATCGAGACCCGCTCCTCCAGCAGCAGCCGCAGGATGGTCTGCAGCAGGTCCACCGGCACCTTGTCGGGAATGAACTCGTCGAGGATCCGGCGGTTGGACTCCGCCCGCTGCGGATCCGAGACCTTGGTGAAGCTGTCCAGCAGCTTGCGCAGGCCACGGCGCGAGAACAGGCGGGCGAAATTCTCCTTCACCGTCTCCAGCAGGTGGGTCGCCACGACCTCGGTGGCGGAGACCACGGGCAGGCCGAGGATCGCGGCCTCCTCCTGCTGGTCGGGCTCGATCCAGCGGGCGGGGGCCCCATACACCGGCTCCTTCACGTCGCGGCCCGGGGGGGCGGCGTCGGCGTTGTCGCCCAGCAGGACCAGGGCCTTGCGCGGCTCCAGCGTGGCGCGCGCGATCTCGACGCCCTGGATGCGGATCGCGTAGGTCCCGGGCGGCAGCGCATCCTCGTCGGTCAGCCGGATCTCGGGGATCACCACGCCGTAGACCTGCGCCACATGGCTGCGCATGTTGGCGATCCGCGCGCCCAGGCCGGTGGCGTCGTCCATGACGATGGGCACCAGGTCGGGCGCGAACTCCACATGGATCTCGTCGAGGTCCAGCACGTCGCCCAGCGGGCGTTCCGCAGGCCCGGCCTCGGTCCTCGCGGCGGGCTTCTCCTCCTCCGCCTTCACGGCCGCGGCGGCGCGGGCGGCGAACCAGGCGGCTGCGGCGAGCAGCGCGGCGCCCCCCAGGAACGGCACGAAGGGCAGGCCGGGCGCCAGCGCGAAGCCCGCCATCAGCGCCGCCACCGTGCCCAGCGCCGCCGGAAAGCCCCCCAGCTGCCCGATCAGCGCCCGGTCGACGGTGCCCATCATCCCGCCCTTGGCCAGCAGCAGCGCGGTCGCGATCGAGATGATCACCGCCGGGATCTGCGTCACCAGCCCGTCGCCCACGGTCAGGATCGCATAGGTCTGGAAGGCGAGCCCCAGCGGCATGTCATGGGCCAGCACCCCGACCGCGAGCCCCACCAGCAGGTTCAGCAGCGTGATCAGGAGGCCCGCCACCGCGTCCCCCTTCACGAACTTCGAGGCGCCGTCGAGCGAGCCGAAGAACGTCGTCTCCTCCTGCTCGACCTTGCGCCGCTTGCGCGCCTCGTCGTGGCTGATCGCCCCCGCCGCCATGTCCGAGTCGATCGCCAGCTGCTTGCCCGGCATCCCGTCGAGCGCGAACCGCGCGCCGACCTCCGCCATGCGCCCCGCGCCCTTGGTGATCACGATGAAATTCACGATCAGCAGCACGCCGAAGACGACGAGGCCGAGATACAGCGACCCCCCCATCACGAACATCGCGAAGCCCTCGATCACCTCGCCCGCGGCGCCGGTGCCGGTGTGCCCCTGGCCGATGATCAGCTTGGTCGAGCTCACGTTCAGGCTCAGCCGCAGCATCAGCGAGGCGAGCAGGATCGTGGGGAAGCTCGAAAAATCCAGCGGCCGCTCGATGAAGAGCGTGTTGGTGAAGATCAGGATCGCCAGCCCGAAGCTCGCCGCCAGCCCGACGTCCAGCACCCAGGCCGGCATCGGCAGGATCATCATCACGATCACCGCCATGAGGGCCAGCGCCATCAGGACGGTGGGGTGGTAGAGGTTGCGGATCGACCAGCTCTCCATCAGTTCGACCCGAACAGGGGCGAGCCCCGCCTGAGCAGCCCGCCGCGGGCGC
>CAXGVP010000761.1:0-2484 GCA_964013055.1 uncultured Albimonas sp. | reverse complement strand
GGCGGTGACCAGCGGCCACGGCGCGAAGTTCAGGCCCGGGCTGCCGGTGGAGGCGTAATCGCCCAGGAACAGCTCGACCGAGAGGATGTTCAGCTCGACCGCCGTCTTGTGCGCCACCAGCTCGGCGAAGGTGCCATGCACCTCGGTGCCGGCTTCCTGCGCGCGCGCCACGCCTCCCGCCAGGCCGGCCTCGCCTTCGACCGGATCGTGGAGAGCCTGCGGGCGCTCGGCGCGGGGGAGCGTCCGTCCCTGTGAAACGCAAGCGGCGCGCCGGTCTCCCGGCGCGCCGCTGCAGATCGATGAAAAGGGCCTCAGCCCTCGGAGACGCGGCCGGCGGCGAGGTCGTCGAGGAACTGGTCCAGGTCGCCGTTGCGGCGGTCGATCATCGCCGCGAACTCCTGTCGCTGGGTCTGCAGCAGCGACACGCCCTCGGCCACCACGTCGACCACCTGCACCGGGCCGCCGCGGTCCGAGACCTGCCACTCGACCTTCGCGTCGTCGACGCTGGCGCCCTTGGCGACCGAGGTCACCAGCACGCCCTTGGCGCCGAAGTCCTGGGCGTTGGTCACCTCCAGGGTCTGGCCCTGGTAGTCGTTCAGCAGCCCCGCGTAGACCCGGCCCACATAGCTCACCAGCGCGTTCTCGGCCTTCGACTTCTGCGCGTCGCTCATGTCGCGCCAGGCCTGGCCCATCACGAAGCGGGTGATCTGGGGCACCGCGGCGTTGCGGCGGAAGATCTCGGAGAACTCGGCCCGCTGGGCCTCGGGGCTCTTGCCCGAGTTCAGCAGCTGGGTCACCTCGCCCACCACCTTCTCGACGAAGGCGCGGGCGTCCGAGACCTCGACCGCCCAGGCGGCCGACGGCAGGGACAGGCCGGCGACGAGCGCCCCGGCCAGCGAATGTTTCAGCAAATCACGTCGGTTCATGGTCATCGCATCACCCCGTTTGCGGTGGCGCGCGCCCGTCCCCTCCCCCAAGGGTCCCGACGGGCGCGTCGGCGTTTCGGTCTGGCGTCTCAGTCTGCGAACACGTCGGTCAGCGACTCTTCCGTCGCCCCGCCGGCGAGCTGCCGGCGGCGATACTGGATATAGCCCGCCCGCGTGGTCACGTAAGAGTCCTCGCTCTCATAGAGCGTCTGGTCGATGATCGCGGTGTTCTCGGCGCGGATCCGCGCCAGGTTGCCCACCGCCAGCGCCCGGCGGCCCAGCTGCAGCCCGTCGTAGCCGGTGAAGAAGCCGAACGGGTCGAGCACGATCTCGGCCACCCGGCCGAAGCCGTCGCGGGCCGAGGCGGGGCCGAACACCGGGATCTCGACATAGGGACCCTCGGCCACGCCCCAGACATAGAGCGTCTCGCCGATGTCGGTCTCGACCTGCGGCAGCCCGAACTCGGTGGCGGGGTCGAGCACGCCGAGCCCCATCACCAGGTTGAGCCCGGTGCGCAGCACGTCGGCGCCGGCCTGCTCGAACTCGCCCTGCGCCGCGTGGTTGATGAAGTTCATCGGCATGCGCAGGAAGTTGACCGCGTTGGTCAGCAGCAGGTCGCCCAGCCCCGGCATCGCGAGGTCGTAGACCCGGCTCGCCGGACGCAGCAGGACGGTGTCGAGACCCTTGTTGAATTCATGGATCTCGCGGTTCGTGGCCTCGTAGGGGTCGGCGATGCCGCCCGGCTCCACCGGCTCGCCCGAGGCGCAGCCCGACAGCGCCACGGCGGCGGCCAGCATGAGGACCGGGCGGAGCGGGCCGCGGCGCGACGCGCGGCCATGGGCGGAAACGGACGCGGAGGCCCTGGAGGGGGATTCGGTCAAGACGTCTCTCGATTCTGAATGATGCGGCGCGTCACGGCGCCTACGGGATTAGTCCAGCGCGCGGCGGGGCGCAATCGCGCCGCCGCATTCGTCAAGCGGCCCGGGCAGGCCGGCTTTTCTTGTGGCCTGTGCGCGACAAGAAACGGGGAACGGGCGGAAAACCGCGTCAAATCGCCGGGGGCGGGCGTATCTGACCGCTGGCGCCGTAGGGACGCCGGGCGTAAGAGACCGGGACCGGCGCCGATGAACCGGCGGACAGGTGATTGGAACTTAACGCCTGCGGACGCATATGATCCGCGGAATTCTGCCGCCCGGGAGTCGAGGTTGCGAGGCAAGACGGAGAGTGGACGGGACGAACTGCGCTCGGTCCTTCGCGAGGGCCGGTCGCTGTTCGCGTCGGTGGCGGTGTTCAGCTTTTTCGTGAACCTGCTGATGCTGACCGGCCCGATCTTCATGCTGCAGGTCTACGACCGGGTGCTCAGCTCGCGCTCAGAGGCGACGCTGCTGGCGCTGACGGTCATCATGGCCTTCCTGTTCCTGATGATGGGCGTGCTCGACTACGCCCGCGGCCGGGTGCTGGCGCGCGCCGGCGCGCGCTTCCAGGCCCGCCTCGACAGCCGCGGGTTCGAGGCGATCCTGCGCCGCGCCGTCAGCCCCGTCGAACGCGCCCGCCCCGC
>CAXGVP010000760.1:0-2486 GCA_964013055.1 uncultured Albimonas sp. | reverse complement strand
CTCCGTTGGCCGCCAGCGACGGACGGCTCCGGAGAACAGGCGCTCCCGGGGGGGAGCTTGCGGCACGGGGCGCCGGGTGCGGGCGGCGGGCTCAGTAGCCGGTGAGCTCCATGTAGCCGACGCCGGAATGGGTGCCCTCAAAGGCGATCGGACCCTCCCAGTAGGGGAAGGAGTCGCCCATCCAGGACTGGGGGTTGAGGGGGATCGTGGCGACGTCGACGCCGCGGGAGGGGACGCGCAGGCGCCAGCGGACGGGGACGTCACGGCCGGCGACGCGGGCGGTCTCGAGCGGATCCATCTCGACCTGGGGGCCGCTGAGCGCCTCGACCGAGCCGTCGGCGGAGATGAAGGAGCTCGCCTGGTAGCCGCCGCCCCCCGTCCGGCGCAGGCGGTAGAGCATCAGCTTCTCGCCCCCCGGCAGGTGCAGCGCGAACCAGTCCCAGCCGGGCTGGTCGCCCGCCAGAGGCTGGCTGGACCATTCGCGGTCGAGCCAGGCGCGGCCGGAGACCGGGGTCGCCTCGCCGTCCAGCGTGACCGTGCCGGAGACGGCGAGGAAGGGGTGGGAGTAGTAGTAGCTCGCCTGCCCGCCCTCGGACTTCAGGGAGAAGCCCCGGTCGCCCTGCAGCACCGGCGGGCCTTCGGCGCTCAGGGTCAGGTCGTAGGAAAACCCCTCGCCATGCGCCGCCAGGCGGAGGGGGGCGAAGGCCTCTCCCAGGCTCTCCAGCCGCCAGTCGTCGAGCCAGGCGCGGAACGGGGCGGCGCGCACGCCGGCCTGCCCGACCCCGCCCCGGCCGAGCTTCTCGGCGGTGCGGTGGGCGCTGGCCGAGGTGAGGGCGGCGTGGGCGAGCCAGACCTGCGGGGCGGACCAGCCCTCGGCCGAGGGGTCGGGGGAGAGGGCCTGGCGGAACAGCGTCCACTGCACCCCGAAGGCGCGGCCGTCGGCGGCGGCGAGGTTGGCGGTGACGTACCACCACTCGATCCGGTGGCCGGGGTGGGGGCCGTGGTCGGCGGGGAAGGCGAAGCGACGGCCCGGGGAGACCGGCGCGTAGGCCGCCCCCCCGCCCGAGAGGCCGGCGTAGCCCTGGCCGGCCGAGGCGCCCTCGCCGGTCGTGCCCGGAAGGCCGGAGGCGCCCTGCCCCTGGGCGGCGGCCGCGCCGCACAGGCCCAGCGCGAGGGTGAACGTCAGCGTCAGGGTCAGCGCGCCCAGCGCTCGGGCAAGGCGATCAGCGTTCATCGGCGAAGACCTTGGCGAGCCGCGCAGGCGGCGTGCGCGCGAGGCGCAGCAGCGGGACCGCGGCGGCAAGCCCGGCCGCGGCCACCGCCAGAAGGGCGAGCCGCGCCCACTGGCCGGGAAACAGGTGCAGGGGCAGGCGCCATCCGAAAGCCTCCACGTTCACCACCGCCGTCAGGGCCCAGGCGACCAGCACCCCCAGCGGGACCGCCAAGGCCGCGGTCAGGGCGGCCAGCGCCAGGATCCGGGCGAGCTCGATCCCCGCCAGCCGGCGCCGGCGCACGCCCATCGCCCACAGCGGCGCCACCTGGGGCAGCCGCGTCTCGGCCAGCGTCAGCAGCGCGGTCAGCAGCGCGATCCCCGCCACCCCCAGCGTCAGCGCGTTCAGCGCGCCGGTGACGGCGAAGGTCCGCTCGAACACCGCGCGGCTCAGGCGGCGGATCTCGCCCTGGTCGGCGGCCTCGGCCAGGCCCGCATCCTGCGCGCGCCGCAGGTCCGCAAGCAAGGGGGAGACGGCCTCGGGCGGCAGGCGCAGGGCGAAGCGGCCCCGCTCGGCCTGGGGGAAGCGCGCCAGCAGCGCCGGCGCCGACAGGCGCACCTGCCCCTTGGCGTTGCCATAGTCGGCGAAGACGCCGGCCACCGTCAGGGCCGCCCCCGGCCCCAGCGCCAGCGGATCGCCGGGGGCGAGGTCGAGCCGCCGCGCGGTCTGCTCGGAGATCAGGGCGCCCTGCCCCTCCGCCACCAGGTCCCACGCCTCCGGCAGGCCCGAGAGCAGCGGCCAGGAGGTCCGCCAGGTGGGGTGGTCCGAGACGCCCGCAAGCTCCACCGGCCAGCCCTCGAGCGCGGTTTCGGCGCGGGGCTCGGGGAGGATCGCCTCGATCTCGGGGCGGGCGCCAAGCCAGGCCTCGAGCCGATCGGCGGCGCCGGGTTCGGCGCGCAGGTAGACCTCGGCCGCGAGCCGGTCGTCGAGCCAGTCGAGGAAGGTCAGCCGGAAGCCGTCGACCATGGTCCCCACGCCGATGTTCACCGCCAGCGCCAGCAGCAGCGAGGTCAGCGCCAGCGACAGGCCGGGCAGCTGCTGTCGGCCGTCGGCGATCGCCCAGCGGGTCAGCGGGCGACGGGCGCGGGCCTGGGCGCGGGCCAGGACCCAGCCCAGCGCCGGCGGCAGGCCCAGCGCCGCGGCGCCGAGGATCGCGCCCAGCAGCGCGAAGCCCGCCGGCAGCCCCTGGCCGAAGACCGCCAGCCCCGCCGCGGC
>CAXGVP010000759.1:0-2490 GCA_964013055.1 uncultured Albimonas sp. | reverse complement strand
CGGAGCTGCAGGCCCGGCCGGAATACGTCGACGTGCCCTCCGACATCCTCGACCGCGCGCTCAACGGGCGGCTGGTGGTGGCCGGCGCCGGGGAGGAACGGCGCGCGCCGCGTTTCGTGGAGTTCTTCGACGCCGCCGCCACCTTCCCCTGGCGCAGCCAGGCGGTGTGGATGGCGACGAGGCTCGCCGAGCGCAACGGGCTCGACCGGGCCGAGGCCGCGAAGGCCGCGCGGGCCTGCTTCCGCACCGATCTCTACCGGCGCAACCTCGGCCCCGCGGGCGCCGACCTGCCGGGCGCGTCGGAGAAGCTGGAGGGGGCGCTGGACCAGCCGACCGCCGTGGCCTCGGCCGCGGGGCGGATGATCCTGGGGCCGGACCTGTTCTTCGACGGCCGCGTCTTCGACCCCTCCGAGGCGGCGTGAAACGCGGGCGACGGGTCGCGACATGAGGCGATCGCGGCGCACGCGGCCCCTGCCCTGATCCGGCTGCGGGCCGGCGAGGGCGGGGAGGTCCTGCCGGTCGAGGAGATCGGCCACGGCTGCGCCCGCCTGCGCCGGGGCGAGGCGACGGGCCGGGTCCCGCTGCGCAGTCTGAAGGCGGCGGACTGACCCTGCTGCCGAAATCGAGGGCGCCGGGGCCTCCCTGCCTCCTGTTTCATCCCTGGAGCCGCTTTTGATCTTGCGCAGCGCAACAGATTCGCGCTAAATGATCCTCAGCGCAGGGCAATGGAGTCCGGCGCGCCACTCACCCAAAGCACGGGTAACGCGGGCAAGGCTGCTCGATCGTCTTGGACCTTTCAGGTCCGGGGTTTCGATCGTGCGGCCTTTTTTCGTTTTTCTCCCCTGCCGACCGGGCGACGGCGCGCAGGGATCGACCGGAGACAGACCATGACCCTCGTCAAAGGCGCGGCCGCCCTCCTCGGCGCCGCTTCCGTCCTCGCCCTGACCTCGCCGGCCTTCGCCGAGTTCCACGACGTCGAGAAGGACGAGCTGAAGTTCGGCTTCATCAAGCTCACCGACATGGCGCCGCTGGCCATCGCCTACGAGAAGGGCTTCTTCGAGGACGAGGGCCTGTTCGTGACGCTGGAGCCGCAGGCCAACTGGAAGGTGCTGCTGGACCGGGTGATCGACGGGCAGCTCGACGGCGCCCACATGCTGGCCGGCCAGCCGCTGGCCGCCACCATCGGCTACGGCACGCAGGCGCATATCATCACCCCCTTCTCGATGGACCTGAACGGCAACGGCATCACCGTGTCGAACGAGGTCTGGGCCGAGATGAAGCAGCACATCCCCATGGGCGCCGACGGCAAGCCGGTGCACCCGATCCCGGCCTCCGCGCTGAAGCCGGTGATCGAGAGCTACAAGGCCCAGGGAAAGCCCTTCAACATGGGCATGGTGTTCCCCGTCTCGACCCATAACTACGAGCTGCGCTACTGGCTCGCGGCCGGCGGCGTGAAGCCGGGCTTCTACAGCCCCGAGAACGTCAGCGGCCAGATCGACGCCGAGGCGCTGCTGTCGGTGACCCCGCCGCCGCAGATGCCCGCCACGCTCGAGGCCGGGACCATCTACGGCTACTGCGTGGGCGAGCCCTGGAACCAGGCGGCGGTGTTCAAGGGCATCGGCGTGCCGGTGATCACCGACTACGAGATCTGGAAGAACAACCCCGAGAAGGTGTTCGGCATCACCGCGGCCTTCGCGCAGGAGTATCCCCAGACCGCCATCGCCGTGACCAAGGCGCTGATCCGGGCGGCCATGTGGCTCGACGAGAACGACAACGCCAACCGCGCCGAGGCCGTCGAGATCCTGAGCCGGCCCGAATACGTGGGCGCCGACGCCGAGGTGATCGCCGCCTCGATGACCGGCACCTTCGAATACGAGAAGGGCGACGTGCGCGAGATCCCCGATTTCAACGTCTTCTTCCGCCACCACGCGACCTATCCCTACTACTCGGACGCGGTGTGGTACCTGACCCAGATGCGCCGCTGGGGGCAGATCGCCGAGGCGAAGCCGGACGGCTGGTATGCCGACACCGCCGCCGACGTCTATCGCCCCGACATCTACCTCGAGGCCGCGAAGTCCCTGATCGACGACGGGCTGGCGGCGGAGGCGGACTTCGACTTCGCCACCGACGGCTACAAGGCGCCCCAGTCCGAGTTCATCGACGGGATCACCTACGACGGCCGCGCCCCCAACGCCTATCTGGAGCAGTTCCCGATCGGCCTGAAGGGCGAGCAGAAGGTCGTCGGCTCCAACGTCGAGGGCTGAGCCCGCGCACGAGGTCCGGGGGGCGCGTTCCCTGCCCCCCGGCGCCTCGGATCCCGGCTGCGCCCCCCCCCCAGCGTTGCGCGCCGGCCCGAGGCTGCGTCCGACGGTTTTCCCCAGATCGCCGTCGGACGCCCAGGCCGGGCGCGCGGCCCCTTCCCCAGACATTCGGCGAGACGCGCGCCGCCTCATCTCGAAAGGCCCTTCAAGATGACCGCGATCCCCGACG
>CAXGVP010000758.1:0-2493 GCA_964013055.1 uncultured Albimonas sp. | reverse complement strand
GCGGGCCGCGCCGGCGGCGGCGGATGCCCGGCCGGTCGGCTCAGCTGCCGCGGCCGTAACCGCCCTCGGCCAGGATCTCGCGCACGATCGGGGCGGTCTGCGCCTCGGTCATGCCCGAGCGCAGGCGCGGATCGTAGATCAGCCGCAGCATCGCCTCGTCATGATCGGTGAGGAACAGGAACTCCTCGTCGTCGTTGAACATAGAGGGGCGCACGTCGTCATGGTCGAAGGCAGGGCCGAACATCTGCGTCACCTCCTCGTCGAGGCAGCTGTTGCGCCACTCCTTCGGCAGCTCCGAGCGGATCACCGTGTAGGCCAGGGTGACCCACTGCTCCGGGTCCTCGGCGTCGTGGAGCGTGTTGTAGACGCACAGCCGGTTCTCGTCCTCCTGCAGGGCCTCGATCAGCTCATGCAGCACCGGGTTGTCCGTCTCGAGGTCGGGCACGCGCAGCATCGCGGCGCGCTCCTCGTAGTCGAGGTAGAGGATCACGATCGACGCGACCTCGTCGTCGGCCGCCTCGCGCACCGGCAGTCCCGTCGCGGCCGAGAGCCGGCGCGCGAGGTCGCGCATGTGCGCCCGCTCGTCCGCCTGCGGGCCCGCCCCCATCGACACGACCTTGTAGAGCCCCGGCGAGCGCCACTTGCGCAGCGGCTGCTCGCCGAAGCGGCCGTGGTCGCGCGCATGGACCACATGGGCGAAGTTGCGCTCCAGGTCCTCGGCCGTCCAGGCGGCGTCCAGCGGCCGCGTGTCGGCGCGCCCGTAGCCGTCCTGCTTCATCGCGCGCAGGTCGCGCTCGTATCCGCGGGCGAGCTCGGACGAGGTCTTGCCGCAGGCGGCCAGCAAGATCGCGCCGAGCAGCAACGCGAGGCGGGCGGGACTGCGGCGGGTCATCGACATGAAGCCAGCCTAGCCGGCCGCCCCCGGACCGGCAATCGCGCGCGGGTTGCGCGAAGACGTCGGCCGCGGCTAGCTTTCCCGGCTCGTCGGGGGACGGGCGGCGACGGCCGCGCCGTCGTGCGGATCTGCGCGGCGCCCGATTTCGAGGCGTCGAAGGGGACACGATTTCATGGGCTTCTTCTACACCGGCTCGTCGACCACCGGGTTTTCCTCGGCCGAGGCGAACAGCACCTTCCTCACCCGCGAGGGCGAGGTGGTCTCGATCGCGGGGACCGGCCTCGCCTTCGCCTTCACGGGCGGCGCGGGCTCGACCTACCTGCTCGCGGGCCTCGCGGTCAGCGAGGACGGGGACGCGGTCGGGACCTACGGCGGGGCGGCCTCGCTCACCGTGCAGGTGCTGGCCACCGGCGCGGCGCTGGGGCGCAGCGACGGGATCGAGCTCGGCGGCCTCGATTCTCAGGTGATCAACCACGGCACGGTGAACGGGACCGACGACGCCGGCGTGCAGTTCCTGGCCGCGGGCGGCCGGCTCGAGAACCACGGCACGGTGAGCGGCCATCGCGGCCTGGTCGCCGACGCCGGCGCCACGGCGGTGAACCACGGCGAGATCGAGGGCCGCGGCTCCAACGGCGCCACCTTCGGCGCGGACGGCTTCCTGCTGAACACCGGCGCCGTGGTCGGGGCCTTCATGGGCGTGACCGGCGGCGCCGCGGCCGGCGGGCTGAGGGTCGAGAACCTGGGCCTGATCGCCACCACCTCGGGCGACGTCTACGCGGCGCTGCTGGGCTCGGCGGGGGCGGACACGGTGATCAACGCCGGCCGCATCCTGGGCGGCGTGACCCTCGCCGAGGAGGCCGACCTGCTGCGCAACGCCGGCGGCGAGGTGCTGGGCGAGGTCTCGATGGGCGACGGCGCGGACCAAGTGCTGAACCGCGGCGGCGCGATCCTGGGCGACGTGGACCTGGGCGCGGGCGACGACGTCTACCGCGGCGGCGCCGGCTCGACGCTCGACGGCACGCTGTGGGCGGGCGACGGCATCGACCTCGCGGTGGGCGGCGGCGGCGAGGAGGTCTTCGACGGCGGCGAGGACGCCGACATCCTGCGCGGCAAGGGCGGCGACGACGTGCTGCGCGGCGGCGGCGGGGCGGACCTGCTGGCGGGCGGCGCCGGCGACGACGAGATGGACGGAGGCCTGGGCGCGGACGTGTTCCGCATCGGCCGCCGCTCCGGCGACGACTTCATCTCGGAGTTCGAGAACAACGTCGACGTGGTGGACCTCACCCGCCTCTCGATCGACCTGGACCGGGCGGTGAAGCTGGTGCGCAAGGCCGCGCAGGCTGTCGAGAGCGGCGTGGTCATCGACCTCGACGCGCTCGGCGGCGAGGGCAGCCTCGAGCTTCAGGGCATGTCGGTGGACCAGCTCGGCAAGGCCGACTTCCTGTTCTGACGCCCTCCGCCGACCCGGAGCGCCGGCCCCCGGCGCTCCCCCCTGCCTCCCGGCGCCCCCGCCCTCTGCCCGAAAGCGGCGCGTCGACCCTTGCGCCGGCGGCCCCGTCCCGCCCGCGCCGCCATCCAGCCGCGGCGCCCGGTGACGA
>CAXGVP010000757.1:0-2499 GCA_964013055.1 uncultured Albimonas sp. | reverse complement strand
GGCTTCGACGGGGTCGAGCTGCACGCCGCCAACGGCTACCTGATCGACCAGTTCCTGCAGGACGGCGCCAACACCCGCGCCGACGCCTACGGGGGGCCGCTGGAGAACCGCTCGCGCTTCCTGTTCGAGGCGCTGGAGGCGCTGGTCGCCGCCTGCGGGGCGGACCGCACGGGCATCCGGCTCTCGCCCCACAACGTCCACGGCGGCATCCACGACAGCGACCCCTGGGCGCTGCACGAGCATGTGGCGCGGGGGCTCTCTGGCCGGGGGCTGGCCTATCTGCACGTGATCGAGCCGCGCACGATGCCCGGCGGGCGCCACCGCGAGGGCGAGGCCGCCAACGCCGCGCCCCGCCTGCGGCCGCTGTTCGACGGGCTCTACATCGCCGCCGGCGGCTTCGGGCGCGACGGGGCGGAGGAGATCCTCCAGCAGGGCCATGCCGACATGGTGGCCTTCGGGCGGGCGTTCATCGCCAACCCCGACCTGCCCCGCCGCTTCGCCGAGGACCTGCCGCTGAACCCCTACGACCGCCAGACGTTCTACACGCCGGGCCCCGTCGGCTACACCGACTACCCGACCTGGGACGAGGCGCAGGCCGCCTCCGCCTGAGGGCGCCCTCCGGGGGCCGCGAGGCCTTTGGGGCTGCATCGCCGGCCGCGCGGTCCGCTCCGGACCGCGCGCGCGACGCCGGGCTGATCTCGGGCGCGGCCTGCCGGGCCTGCGCCCGGGAGGCGCGACGCTCGGCCCGACCCCGGGCCGGACGGCGCCCGGGTCTTGATCCTGGTCAACGCCGCCTCGACCACCGTGAGATATTCACGGATCATGATGATGAGCGATATCCTCGACCTCCTGGGCGACGGCCCGGCGGCGGCCCTGCTGGGGCTGCTGACGGGGCTCGCGTTCGGCGTGGCCGCGCAGCGGTCCGCGTTCTGCCTGCGGGCTGCGACGGTCGAATTCGCCCGCGGCCGGATGGGCGAGCGGGTGACCGTCTGGCTGCTGACCTTCTCCACCGCGCTGGTCTGGGTGCAGGCGGCGAGCCTCGCGGGCCTGTTCCGACCGCAGGACGCGCGGATCCTGGCCGTGCCGGGAAGCTGGAGCGGCGCCGCCGTCGGCGGCCTGCTGTTCGGGGTGGGGATGGTGCTGGCGCGCGGCTGCTCGGGGCGGCTGCTGGTGCTGGCGGCGACGGGGAACCTGCGGGCGGTGGTCTCGGGGCTGATCTTCGCGGTGGTGGCGCAGATGTCGCTGCATGGCTGGCTGGCCCCGGCGCGGGACGCGATCGCGCGGCTCTCGATCACGCCGGGGGGGCGCAACGTCGACCTGCTGGCGACGCTCGGCGCGCCGGAGTGGGGCGGGCTGGCGCTGGGGCTCGGCGTCGCCGCGCTGGCGCTGGGGCTGGCGAGGCGCAACCGGGTGGGGCCGCGGATCCTGGTGTTCGGCGCGGGCGTGGGCTTCGCCGTCGCGCTGGGCTGGGTCGCGACCTGGACGCTGGCGCAGATGGCCTTCGATCCGGTCTCGGTCACCTCGGTCACCTTCTCCGGCCCCTCGGCCAACACCTTGATGTTCTTCCTGGAACCGGCGCCGGCGCTGGGCTTCGACGTCGGCCTCGTGCCGGGGGTGTTCCTCGGCGCCTTCTGCGCGGCGTGGGCGACGGGGGAGCTGCGCTTCCAGGGTTTCCATGCCGAGAGCCAGATGCAGCGCTCGATGATCGGGGCGGTGCTGATGGGGTTCGGGGCGATGCTGGCGGGGGGCTGCGCGATCGGAAGCGGGGTTACCGGAGGCTCGGTCTTCGCGGCGACCTCCTGGCTCGCGCTGGTCGCGATGTGGGCGGGCGCGATGGCGACCGACCTCGTGGTCGACCAGCGCGGCGCGGCTCAGGCGGGCGCGAACCGGTAGCCCTGCCCCTCGGCCTGGACCGTGCCGATGCCGCCGTCAGGCAGGTGAAAGCCGATCAGCGCCTGGCCGGAGGCCGCAAGCTCCGTCATCAGCCGCGCCCGCGTCTCCGCCGCCGCCTCCGGCTCCTGGTCGGAGCCGAGCGCCAGGGCGGGGTCCGAGAAGGCCACGTGGCCGTTGCCGATGCAGTCCCCGACCAGAAGCGCCTGGCCGAGGTCGAAGGCCATGTGCCCGGGCGTGTGGCCGGGCGTCAGGCGGGCGGTCACGCCGGGCAGCGGCGCGTCCCCGTCCTCGATCCGCTGCACCCGGTCGGCGACCGCCTCCAGCCTCCGGCTGGCGCCGGCGAAGAAGGCGAGGCGCGCCTCGCCGATGCGCTCGGCGGTGGCGGGGTCGGTCCAGTAGTCGAACTCGGTCCCGCCCATCCACAGCGTCGCCTCGGGGAACAGCGGCTCGTCGAACTCGTCGAGCAGGCCCCACAGGTGGTCGGGGTGGCCGTGGGTGAAGATCACGTCGGTGATCGCCTCGGGCGCGAGGCCCAGCGCGTCGAGCGCGGCCGGAAGCTCCCCCGCGGTGGGCTGGAAATCGGGGCCGGCGCCGACGTCGAAGAGC
>CAXGVP010000756.1:0-2511 GCA_964013055.1 uncultured Albimonas sp. | reverse complement strand
GCCCTGCTCGGCGCGCCCGAGCCCGCGCTGGCCGCCCTGATCGCCGAGGCCCGCGCCGCCGCGCAGGCCGACGCCGCCCAGCGCGGCGCGCTCCTGCGCCGGGGCAAGCGGCGCCTGGCGCTGCTGACCGGGCTGGCCGATCTCGGCGGGGTCTGGGACCTGGATGCGGCGACCGCCGCGCTGTCGGACTTCGCCGACGCGGCGGTGGAGGGGGCATTGCGCGGCCTGCTGGCGGACGAATACGCCCGCGGCCGGCTGACACCGGACCCCGAGGACCCGGCCGGCGCCTCGGGCCTGTTCGGGCTGGCCATGGGCAAGGGCGGCGCGCGGGAGCTGAACTACTCCTCCGACATCGACCTGATCTTCCTGTTCGACGAATCCCGCCACGACGCCGACGCCTACGCCGAGGTCCGCTCGCGCCTGGTGAAGGTGGTGCAGGGGGTCAGCCAGCTGCTGTCGAAACCCACCGGCGAGGGCTACGTGTTCCGCGTCGACCTGCGCCTGCGCCCCGACCCCTCGGTCACCCCGGTCTGCATCGGCATGGACACCGCCGAGCGCTACTACGAATCGCTCGGCCGCACCTGGGAGCGGGCGGCCTTCATCAAGGCCCGCGCCAGCGTCGGCGACATCGCGGCGGGGGAGGCGTTCCTGTCGCGCCTGCGCCCGTTCGTGTGGCGACGGTTCCTCGACTTCACCGCGATCCGCGACGCCCACGACATCCGTGAGCGGATCCGCGCCCATCGCGGCGGCGGCGGCCCGATCTCGATCCCCGGCCACAACGTGAAGCTCGGCCGCGGCGGGATCCGCGAGATCGAATTCTTCGTGCAGACCCGCCAGCTGATCTGCGGCGGCCGCGACCCCGCGCTGCGCGACCGCGGCACCCGCAGCGCCCTGCGCGCCCTGACCGAGGCCGGCTGGGTCGGGGCGGAGGCCGCCGCCGAGCTCGACGCGGCCTATGTCGCCCACCGCGAGCTCGAGCATCGCCTGCAGATGATCGAGGACCGCCAGACCCAGACCATGCCCACCTCCGCCGAAGCCCGCGACCGGGTCGCCGCGCTCGCCGGCTGGGCGGATCGCGAGGCCTTCGAGGCCGACATCCTGGCGCGCATGGAGCGGGTCTCGAAGATCGCGGAGGCCTTCTTCCAACCCCCCGGCGCCCCCGCCGCGGCCCGCCCGGCGGAGGCCGGCGACCTCGCCTCGGCGGGGTTCGAGCGGCCGGACTACGCCGAGGGGATCATCGACCGCTGGCGGCAGGGCGCGATCCCCGCCACCCGCTCGACCCGCGCGCGCACGCTGCTGGCGGGGCTGGAGCCGCGGATCCTGCAGGCGCTGGGCGCCGCCGCCTCGCCCGACGACGCGCTCGCCCAGTTCGACCGGTTCCTGTCGGGCCTGCCGGCGGGGGTGCAGGTGTTCTCGCTGTTCGAGCAGAACCCCCGCCTCGTCGACCTGATCGCCGAGATCTGCGCCGCCTCGCCCCGGCTGGCGGAGGCGCTGGGGCGCTCCTCGCGGGTGCTGGACGCGATTCTCGCCACCGACTTCTTCGAGCCGCTGCCCGGCGCCGACGCGCTGACCGAGGAGCTTTCGGAATGGCTCGCGCGGGAGGAGGACTACGAGCGCCAGCTCGACGTCGCCCGCGCCTGGGCCAAGGAGATGCGCTTCCGCATGGGCGTGCAGCTGCTGCGCGGCATCGCCGACGCCGAGGAGGCCGGCCACGGTTTTTCCAGCATCGCCGAGGCCTGCATCCGCGCCCTGTTCCCCATCGTCGAGGCCGAGTTCGCCCGCCGCCACGGCCCTCCGCCCGGTCGCGGCGCGGCGGTGCTGGCGATGGGCCGGCTCGGCTCGGGCGAGATGACGGCGACCTCGGATCTCGACCTGATCGTGCTCTACGACGCGGCCGGGCAGGAGGCCTCGGAGGGGAAGAAATCCCTGTCCTCGCCGGCCTGGTTCTCCCGCTTCACCCAGGCGCTGATCTCGGCGATGACCGCCAAGACCGCGGAGGGGGAGCTCTACGAGATCGACATGCGGCTGCGGCCCTCGGGCCGGCAGGGGACGGTGGCGACCTCGCTCACGGGCTTCTGCGCCTACCAGGCCGAGCGCGCCTGGACCTGGGAGCGCATGGCCCTGACCCGCGCCCGCCCCGTGGCCGGCCGCGCGGACCTGCAGGCGGACATCCGCGAGGCGGTGGCCGAGGCCCTGCGCCTGCCGCGCCCCGCCGCCGAGGCCTGGACCGGCGCCGCCGACATGCGCGCGCGCATCGCCGAGGCCGAGAAGGGCGCGCGTGCGGACCCCTGGGCGATGAAGCGCCACCGCGGCGGGTTGATGGACATCGAGTTCGTGGCCCAGGCCGGCCTGCTCGCCGCCGCCGGCGAGGGCGCGCCGGACCTGCCGCTCGGCGGCGCCTCCGCCCCCCTGGCGCTGTCGGCGCTGGAGGCCGCGGGCCGACTCGATCCCGGCGACGTCGCGGTGCTGGCCGAGGCGCATGACCTGCAGTCGCGCCTGCTCCAGGCCCTG
>CAXGVP010000755.1:0-2516 GCA_964013055.1 uncultured Albimonas sp. | reverse complement strand
CAGGCGGCGCGGTGGCGCGGCGCCTGCGGACATGCCGCGCAGGCGCGGCGGGTGGGAGATCGTCGCGGGCGCGACGGCACGAAACCTCACGGCGCGGCGGGCGCCGGAAAGGAGCATCGGGATGGGCAAGTCTGATCTGGAGGCCTGGCGCTCGCTGGCCGAGAAGGAACTGAAGGGCAAGAGCCCCGACGACCTGGTCTGGAAGACGATCGAAGGGATCGACGTCAAGCCGCTCTACACGGAAGCCGACCTCGAATCGGTCGACCACCTTGGCTCGGTGCCCGGGCAGTATCCGTTCGTGCGGGGCCCGCGGGCCACGATGTATGCGGGGCGTCCCTGGACGATCCGCCAGTACGCCGGCTTCTCGACCGCCGAGGAGTCCAACGCCTTCTATCGCAAGGCGCTGGCGGCGGGGCAGCAGGGCGTCTCGGTCGCCTTCGACCTCGCGACCCACCGCGGCTACGACAGCGATCACCCACGGGTGATCGGCGACGTGGGCAAGGCGGGCGTGGCCATCGACTCGGTCGAGGACATGAAGATCCTGTTCGACGGGATCCCACTGGAGAAGATCTCGGTCTCGATGACCATGAACGGGGCCGTCATTCCGATCCTGGCGAGCTTCATCGTCGCCGGCGAGGAGCAGGGGGTCGAGCGCAAGCTGCTCTCGGGGACCATCCAGAACGACATCCTCAAGGAGTTCATGGTCCGCAACACCTACATCTATCCGCCCGAGCCCTCGATGAAGATCATCGCGGACATCATCGAGTACACTTCGAACGAGATGCCGAAGTTCAACTCGATCTCGATCTCCGGCTACCACATGCAGGAAGCCGGCGCGAACCTGGTGCAGGAGCTGGCCTTCACCATCGCCGACGGCATGGAATACGTGCGCGCGGCGATGGCCAAGGGCCTGACGGTGGACCAGTTCGCGGGCCGCCTGTCGTTCTTCTTCGCCATCGGCATGAACTTCTTCATGGAGGCCGCGAAGCTCCGCGCCGCCCGCCTGCTGTGGGCGCGCGTGATGGAGGACTTCGGCGCGCAGAAGCCCGGGTCCAAGATGCTGCGGACGCACTGCCAGACCTCGGGCGTGTCGCTGGCCGAGCAGGACCCCTACAACAACGTCATCCGCACCGCCTACGAGGCGATGTCGGCGGCGCTCGGCGGCACCCAGTCGCTGCACACCAACGCGCTGGACGAGGCGGTGGCGCTGCCGACCGAGTTCTCGGCGCGCATCGCCCGCAACACCCAGCTGATCCTGCAGGAGGAGACCGGCGTCACCAAGGTCGTCGATCCGCTGGCGGGCTCCTACTATGTCGAGGCGCTGACCTCCGAGCTCAAGGACAAGGCCTGGGCCCTGATCCAGGAGATCGAGGAGATGGGCGGGATGACCAAGGCCGTGGCCTCGGGCATGCCCAAGCTCCGGATCGAGGAATCGGCCGCCATGCGCCAGGCCGGCATCGACCGCGGCGACGAGGTGATCATCGGGGTGAACAAGTATCGCCTCGAGAAGGAGGACGACCTCGACATCCTCGACATCGACAACGAGGCGGTGCTGCGCAGCCAGGTCGCCCGGCTCGCGAAGATCCGCGAGACGCGCGACCAGGCCGCCTGCGACGCGGCGCTGGCGGAGCTGACGAAGGTGGCTGCGAGCGGCGAGGGCAACCTGCTGGCCGCCGCGGTCGAGGCGGCGCGGGCCCGCGCCACGGTCGGGGAGATCTCGGACGCCATGGAGAAGCAGTTCGGCCGGCATCGCGCCGAGGTGAAGACGCTGTCGGGCGTCTACGGCGCCGCCTACGAGGGCGACGCGGGGTTCAAGGCGATCCAGGACGACGTCGCCGCCTTCGCCGAGGAGGAGGGCCGCCGCCCGCGGATGCTGGTGGTCAAGATGGGCCAGGACGGCCATGACCGCGGCGCCAAGGTGATCGCGACCGCCTTCGCCGACATCGGCTTCGACGTCGACGTGGGCCCGCTGTTCCAGACGCCGGAGGAGGCTGCCGACGACGCGATCGACAACGACGTGCATGTCGTGGGCGTCTCGTCCCAGGCCGCCGGTCACCGCACGCTGGCCCCGAAGCTGATCGAGGCCTTGAAGGCGAAGGGCGCGGGCGACATCCTGGTGATCTGCGGCGGCGTGATCCCCCAGCAGGACTACGACTTCCTGAAGGCCGCGGGGGTGAAGGCGATCTTCGGGCCGGGGACCAACATCCCCGAGGCCGCGAAGAACATCCTGACCCTGATCCGCGAGCAGCGCCGCCCCGAGGCCGCCGAGTAAGGTCTCGCACCCGATCCCGGGGCCGCCCGCTCACGCGGCCCCGGAGACCCCGCGCGCCGGCACGCGCGCGGAAGGCCCCTGCATCCCGAGACGGAGATGGGGCGGGAGGAAGCGCAAGGGCGCGCCGGTCGGCAGGCCGGCGCGCCCGTCCCGTTCGGGGCAGCGGGCGGGCGAGACCTGGCGCTGCGGCCGGCGGCATCGCGGACGGCTCGGGCGGCCCTCGCGTCGGCTGCGCCTCCGCATC
>CAXGVP010000754.1:0-2521 GCA_964013055.1 uncultured Albimonas sp. | reverse complement strand
CTTGACCCCCATGGGCGAGTCGCTCAGGCATCAGACGCGATGGACGGCTCCGGAGGACAGGCGCGGGCGTCTTGTTCTTGGGTGAGTCAGGAGCCCGCCGGAGGCTCCCCCCTCCGCAACTCCCTGCCACCCTCCCCCCACGAGCAGGCCCAGCCAAGCCCGCCCGCAGGGCGCCTGTAGACCGCTCCCCCGCAGGCCGCGGCGCGGGCCCCCTGATTTCACCCTCGACGCTCGCCCCCCCGGCTGGCTAGGCTGCGCCTCCCGCCTGCAGGAGACCTCCGCCCGTGCCCCCAGGAGCTCCCCGGCCGTGAGAGCCCCCGTCGCCTCCGGCCCGCTGTCGCGCTTCCGCATCCTCGACCTGACGCGCATCCGCTCGGGCCCGACCTGCGTGAAGCAGTTCGCCGACTGGGGCGCGGACGTGATCCGCATCGAGCCGCCCGCCGACGCCTCGGGCTACGCCGACCGCTCCGGCTCGGACTTCCAGAACCTGCACCGCAACAAGCGCTCGCTGACCCTGGACCTGAAGACGGAGGAGGGGCGCGGCCTGCTGCTGCGCCTCGTCGACGGCGCCGACGCGCTGGTCGAGAACTTCCGGCCCGGCGTCATGGACCGGCTCGGGCTGGGGTGGGAGGCGCTGCATGCGCGCAATCCCGCGCTGGTGATGGGCTCGATCTCCGGCTTCGGGCAGACCGGGCCCTACGCCTCGCGCCCCGGCTTCGACCAGGTGGCGCAGGGGATGGGCGGGCTGATGTCGGTGACCGGCCTGCCCGGCCAGGGGCCGGTGCGCGCCGGGATCCCGGTGGCGGACCTCACGGCGGGCATGTTCTGCGCCATGGGCCTGATGGCCGCCCTGCTGGAGCGCGAGGTCACCGGCCAGGGACGCTGGGTGCAGACCTCGCTCCTGCAGGCGCAGGTGGCGATGCTGGATTTCCAGGCCGCCCGCTGGCTGATCGACGGGCAGGTCCCCGGCCAGGCCGGCAACGACCACCCCACCGCGACCCCGATGGGGGTCTATCCGGCCGCCGACGGGCAGATGAACATCGCCGTCACCGGGGCGCGCATGTGGCGCGACTTCTGCGCCGTGATCGGGCGCCCGGAGCTGGCGGATCACCCCGACTACGCCTCGCCGAAGGACCGCCTGCGCAACCGCCCCGCCCTCAACGCCCTGATCGGCGCGATCACCGCGACCCGCACCATCGCCGAGTGGACCGGGGCGCTGCTCGCCGCCTCGATCCCCTGCGGGCCGATCAACGCCGTCGACCAGGTGTTCGCGGATCCGCAGGTGCAGGCGATGGGGCTGGTGGGCGAGGTCGAGCACCCCTCGCGCGGGCCCCTCAAGGTGCTGAACCAGCCGGTGGCGATGTCCGGCGCGGCCCCGGTCCTGCGCGCGCCTGCGCCGGAGGCCGGAGAGCATTCCGACGAACTGCTGGCCGAACTCGGCCTTTCCGCGGCCGAGATCGCGAACCTGAAGGAGCGCAAGATCGCATGACCCCCCTCCTCCCCGAGCCCCTCCCCGAGGCCGACGGCTACACCCCGCAGATCCTGGCGAGCGTCGAGGACGGGGTCGGCTGGATGACCGTCTGCAACCCGCGCCGGCGCAACGCGCTGACCCTGAACATGTGGCGCCAGATCCCGGCGGCGATGGCGGCGCTGGCGGGCGATCCCTCGGTGCGGGTGGTGGCGATCCGCGGCGAGGGCGAGGCGAGCTTCGTCTCGGGCGCCGACATCACCGAGTTCGGCCGCCTGCGCTCGACGCCCGAGCAGGTGGCGGCCTACGACCTCGCCGGCCGCGCGGCGGGCGAGGCGATCGCGGGCTGCCCGCTGCCCACGGTGGCGGTGATCCGCACCTGGTGCGTGGGCGGCGGGCTGGGCACGGCGCTCGGCTGCGACCTGCGCATCGCCGACGCGAACAGCCGCTTCGCGATCCCCGCGGCGAAGCTGGGGCTGGGCTATCGCTACCCGGGGGTGAAGACGCTGGTCGACCTCGTCGGCCCCTCCCACGCGGCCGAGATCTTCTACACCGCCCGCCAGTACGACGCCGAGGACGCCCTGCGCATCGGCCTGATCAACCGGGTCCTGCCGGTGGAGGGCTTCGACGAGGCGGCGGCGCGCTACCTCGCGGCCATCGCCGGCAACGCGCCGCTGACGATGAAGGCGGCGAAGATGGCGATCCGCGGCGCGACGGCGGCGGACGAGCCCGCCGAGATCGGCGAGATCGACGCCGCCATCCAGGCCTGCTTCGACAGCGAGGACTACGCGGAAGGCCGCGCGGCCTTCAAGGAGAAGCGCGCCCCGCGCTTCCGCGGCCGCTGAGGCGAGGCGCCCGCCCCCCACGAGACGCAGCCAGGCCCGCCCGCAGGGCGCCTGTAGTCCGCTTGTAGAGAGGAGCGGACTACAGGCGCCCTGCGGGCGGGCTTGGCTGGGACTGTGCTTGTGGGGGGCGTCGGGACGGATGGTCTGGGGGGAGAGCCTCCGGCGGGCTCCTGACTCACCAAAGAACAGGGCCGCGCCTGTTCTCCGG
>CAXGVP010000753.1:0-2525 GCA_964013055.1 uncultured Albimonas sp. | reverse complement strand
AGGAGGGTTCCCTCGGCCAGCGGCGCGCCGCCAGGGAAGAAATAGGCCCGCGCGGCCGGGAAGGCGTCCAGCCCGGGGGCGGAGGCGATCGAGGCGGCCATCCGGGGCGAGACCGCGAAGCCCTCGCGCGCCGCCGCGATCGCCGGCGCCAGCAGGCGGGCCATCGGCAGCCGGCCGTGGGCGGCGTGCATCGCCTCGAGCAGCCGCGGCACGCCCGGCACGCCGACCGATCGCGCGCCCGGAACCGCGTCGCGGAAGGCCATCGGCTCGCCGTCCGGGCCCAGCCAGTAGTCGGGGCCGGCGGCGGCGGGCGCCGTCTCGCGCCCGTCCCACGAGGTCAGCCGCCCCTGCGCCCAGACCAGCGCGAAGGCGCCGCCGCCGAGGCCGGAGCTCTGCGGCTCCACCAGCCCCAGCATCGCCTGCGCCGCGATCGCGGCATCCACCGCCGAGCCGCCCTCGGCCAGCACGCCGCGCGCGGCCTCGGCGGCCAGCGGATGGGCGGCGGCGACCATGAAGCGCTCGGCCACGGCCTCGGCGGGCAGGGCGCGGCGGGCGTGGGTCGCCTCGGGCGCTTCCTGCGTCTGGGCGGCGGCGGGCAGGGCCAGCAGCGCCGCCAGCGCCAGCGCGGCGAGCGGGGGATGCGGTCGGCGGGACATGGCGGTTCCTCCCGGATGGGTCGCGCCGGAGGCTAGTCGCTCGTCGCGCGCAGGGCCAGCGCTTGCGCGTCTTCGACCTCGAGGCGCCAGGTCGTCCCCGCCTGCGCCCCCGCGCCGCTTTGCTGCGCTGCAGCGCGGCGCTAGGGTAAGCCCCAGCACGCCGCCAGAAGCGCAGGAGAGACGCCATGACCCCCGCAGCCCGCCTCCAGGCCGCCATCGACATCCTCGACGCCTGGGCGCCGGGACGACCGATGGACCGCCTCCTGGTCTCCTGGCGGCGCGAGAACCGCTACGCCGGCTCCGGCGACCGGGCGGCGATCGCGGATCTCGTCTACGACGCCCTGCGCCGCTGGCGATCGCTGGCCTGGCCCGCGGCGGGCGAGGGCGCGGGCGACGGCGGCCGCGCCCGGATCCTGGCGCTGGCGGCCGAGACCGGCGACCCCGAGGCCCTGTTCTCCGGCGCCCGCCACGCCCCCGCCCCCCTGACCGAGCACGAGCGCGAGCGCCTGGCCGAGCGCGCCGAGCGCGGCCTGATCGAGGCGCCCGACGCCCTGCGCCTCGATCTTCCCGACTGGCTGCCGCCCCTGTTCCGCGCCGCCCACGGCCCCGACGCCGAGGCGGTGATGGACAGCCTGCGCCGCCGCGCCCCCGTGGACCTGCGCGTGAACCGCCTGAAGGCGACCCCGGCGCAGGCCATGGCCAGCCTCGCGGCCCAGGGGACGCCGGCCGCGCCGGTCTCGCTCGCCTCCGGCCCCGCCACCCCCGACGCCCTGCGGGTGATCTCGGGCGGGCGCGGGCTGAAGAGCGTCGACGCCTACCTGCAGGGCTGGGTCGAGGTGCAGGACCTCGCCTCGCAGGCGGCGGCGGCCTTCGCGGGGGCGCGGGCGGGGGAGCGGGTGCTCGACTACTGCGCCGGCGGCGGCGGCAAGGCGCTGGCGCTGGCCGCGGCGATGGGCGGCGAGGGCGAGGTGATCGCCCATGACGTCGATCCCGGGCGGATGAAGGACATCGGCCCGCGCGCCGCCCGCGCGGGCGCCCCGGTCGCGCCGCTGCCCGGCCCGGTCCCCGAATCGGCGCGCGGCGGCTTCGACCTGGTGTTCGTGGACGCGCCCTGTTCGGGCTCCGGCGCCTGGCGGCGCAACCCCGACGCGAAATGGAGCTTCTCGCCCGAGGCGCTGGAGCGGCTGACCCGCGTCCAGTCCGAGGTCCTCGCCCGCGCCGCCGCCTTCGTGCGTCCCGGCGGCCGGTTGGTCTACGCCACCTGCTCGCTGCTGGAGGAGGAGAACGGCGCCCGCGTGCGCGCGTTCCTGCCCGGCTCCGGCTTCGAGCTGGCGGACGAGCTGCGCCTGACGCCGCTCGACGGGGGGGACGGTTTCTATGCCGCGCGACTTGTGCTCAACTCTGGATAGCTTCGACGCATTGGTTTACGCTTTATAAGGGTTTCGCGCCTTCACTGTGCCCGCGTGACGACGGCAACGTCGGGGGCGCGATCCGCTTGCGGCCGGGTGCGATCCGGCGCGGGGCCGGTCGTTGCCGCGCGCGGCTGCGGGCCCGTCGGGGGCCGGGCCGATGATTTCGGGTCGGCGCGCCGCGGGTCGGCGGACGCCGAGCCGACCGGACTCCGGGCCGCGTCGTGGCCGCGGGCGACTGGACGACGCGGGAGGAAGACGGGATGAGGATGGCAGCGTCTCGCGGGACCGCGCCGCAGCCGGTCGCAGACCGGGGCGCCCTGCGCCCGGATCGCGACGGCTCCCCGCTCGGCCTCGAGGCAGGCGACCCTCGCCACGAACCGTCGCGTCGTCCCGTTCCGTCGCATCGTCGGGGCCTCGCGCGCCCCAACGCGCCCTGCGTTCGGCTCGGCCGGCGGGC
>CAXGVP010000752.1:0-2528 GCA_964013055.1 uncultured Albimonas sp. | reverse complement strand
CGGGCGAGATCGGCCCGCCGATCCCCCGCCGACCGGAGCGCCCATGGCCGACGCCCTGCCCGACCTCTCCGCCCTGCCCGAAGCCGCGCCCGGCGTGCCGATCCGCCTCGACCGCTCGGACCCGGCGGTGGCGCGGGTGATCCTCGACCGCGCCGACCGCAAGAACGCGCTGACCCTGGCGATGTGGACCGCGCTGGGCGACGTGTTCGAGGCGCTGGCGGCCGAGCCCGAGCTCCGCGCCGTGATCCTGACCGGCGCCGGCGGGGTGTTCTGCGCGGGCGCCGACATCTCCGAATTCGGGGCGGCGCGGTCGGACGCGGCCTCGGGCGAGGTCTACTCGGCCGCCGTCGAGCGCGCCAACCTCGCGATCCGCGACTGCCCCAAGGCGACCTATGCCGCGATCTCCGGCCCCGCGATGGGCGGCGGCTGCGGGCTGGCGCTGTGCTGCGACTTCCGCTTCGCGGACGCCACGGCCGTGTTCTCGATTCCGGCCGCGCGCCTCGGCGTGGTCTACGCCGCGACCGAGACCGCGGCCCTCGTCGCGACCGTGGGGACCGAGACCGCCAGGGACATCCTGTTCACCGGCCGCCGCCTCGACGCGGCCGAGGCGCAGGAGAAGGGCCTGGTCACGGCGCTGGCCGAGGACCCGCTCGCCGCCGCCCTCGCCCATGCCGACCTGCTGCGCGACAACGCGCCGATGACCATCGCCGGCGCCAAGGCCACCCTGCGCGCGCTCGCCGGCCCCGCCGAGCCCGCGGCGATGGCCGAGGCGCTGGACTGGCAGCGCCGCGCCCTGCTCTCGGAGGACTACCGCAACGCCGTCCGCGCCTTCGCCGCGAAGCGCCGGCCGGAGTTCCACGGGCGATGACCGTCCCCTCCGGCCCCCAGGACCGCGCCGACCGCGTCCGCGCCCATTTCCGCAACCAGGCCGCCTCCTGCGCGCGGCTCGGCTCGCCCTTCACCGCCGCCCTGCTCGAGGGGCTGGCCGAGCGGATGGCGCCCGACGGCCCGATCGAGGCCCGCGTGCTCGCCTGGCCGGGCGATCCGGGCGACGACGCGCTGGCCCTGCGCGTCGCCGGCGCCCTGCATGCGCTGGCCCGCTCCGGGCGCGACGCCGCGGTCTCCGCCGCCTGGCCGCCCCCGGCGCAGGGCGACGCGGTCGCCGTCGCGCGGGCGGCCTTCGCGCGCCATGCCGACTGGCTCTCGCCCTGGCTCGACGGGCCGCCGCAGACCAACGAGACCGGCCGCTCCGGCGCCCTGCTGGGCGGGCTGCTGGCGCTGGCCGGGCGCACCGGGGGGATGGAGGTGGAGCTGCTGGAGATCGGCGCCTCGACCGGGCTGAACCAGAACCTCGACGCCTTCCGCTACGACTTCGGCGAGGGGCCCGGCTGGGGCGATCCGGCCTCGCCGGTCCTGGTGCGCCATGCCTGGCGGGGGGCGCCTCCGCCGCTCGACGCGCGGCTCTCGATCGCGACGCGGGCGGGCTGCGACCTGAACCCGCTGGATCCCTCGGACCCGGCGGCGCGGGCGCGGCTGCTCGCCTACATCTGGCCCGACCAGGCCGAACGGCTGGCCCGCGCCGAGGCCGCCATCGCCCTCGCCGTCGCCCGCCCCCGGCCGATCGAGCAGGCCGACGCCGCCGCGTGGATCGAGGCCCGCCTCGCCGCCCCCCAGCCCGAGGGGCGGGTCCGCGTCGTGATGCACTCGATCATGTGGCAGTACCTGCCGAAGCCCGTGCAGGACCGCATCGCCGCCGCCCTGGCCGCCGCCGCCGCACGGGCGACGCCCGCGCGCCCGGTCGCCTGGCTGCGCATGGAGCCCGACGCGGACGCGGGCTCGGCCGCGCTGACCCTCAGCCTCGCGCCCGGCGAGGACGACCGGTTGCTGGCCCGCACCGACTTCCACGGCCGCTGGACCGAATGGGCCGGCTGAGGCCGACCGCCCGCGACACGGAAAAATGAAGGCGTTTTCAGCGCCCCCGCGCGCGCCTGCCGCTTGCGCCGCCGGCGCCGCGCCGCGATACCTCTCGGGCGACCCCCGTCCCGCAGCCCGAGGCGCCCATGCCGCGTTTCCTGTTCCCGACGCTGATCCTGGCGCTGCTGGCGGCGCCGGCCGCGCTGCTGGTCGCGGCGGTGGAGCGGGAGCCGGCGCTGGCCTCGGCCCCGGCGCCCGACCCCGCGGTCTCGCGCGCCTCCAAGGCGCTGGCGCTGCGCCTCTACGGCGCGGCCAACGGCGCCGCCCCGGTCGAGGTCCGGATGACCGAGGCCGAGATCGACGGCCTGTTCGCCACCGCCGCGCGCGCCTTCCCCGGCCTGCGCGGGCGGGCCGAGATCGACGCGCAGGCGATGGACCTGCGCCTGTCGATCAGCCCCCCGGCGCTGGAGGGCATCGGCTGGCTGAACCTCACGGCCGAGGTCGCCCCCTCCGACCAGGGCCTGGCCCTGCGCCGCCTGCGCCTGGGCCGGCTGGAGCTGCCGCCCGAGACCACGCTGGCCGCCGCGCGCCGCCTCGCCGACCTTGCGTCGGAG
>CAXGVP010000751.1:0-2529 GCA_964013055.1 uncultured Albimonas sp. | reverse complement strand
ACAATCGCAGGCCCAGCCAAGCCCGCCCGCAGGGCGCCTGTAGTCCGCTCCTCCCCCCTTTCACGGCGCGCCGGGTATGGCGCGCGCCCCGCTCAGCGGTTAAGGAGCGAGGACACCCGAAAGGAGACAGGCCGTGGCTTCTTCCTCGCCCGCCCGGACCATTCCGCCGCACCCCACGATCCGGCCCCAGCCCGGCATCCTGGACATCGCCGCCTATGTGGGCGGAGAATCCAGGATCCCCGGCGCCAACCGGGTCATCAAGCTCAGCTCGAACGAGAACCCCTACGGCCCCTCGCCGAAGGTGGCCGAGGCCTTCGCGGCCGCGGGATCGAAGCTCGCCGCCTATCCCGACGGCGGCCATGGCGAGCTGCGCCGCACCATCGGCGAGATCCACCGGCTCGACCCCGCCCGGATCCTGTGCGGCAACGGCTCGGACGAGTGCCTGGCCCTGCTCGCCCAGGCCTATGCCGGGCCGGGGGACGAGGTGATCCACACCGAGCACGGCTTCGGCCTCTACCGGATCAACGCCCAGATGGTCGGCGCGACGCCCATCGAGGTCGGCGAGACCGACCTGACCACCGACGTCGACAAGATCCTCGCGGCCTGCACCGAGCGCACGCGGCTGGTCTACATCGCCAACCCCAACAACCCCACCGGCACCAAGATCGGCCGGGCGGAGCTGAAACGCCTCGCCGAGGGCCTGCCGCCGGCCGCGCTGCTGGTGCTCGACGGCGCCTATGCCGAGTTCGTGCGCGACGCCGACTACGACGCGGGCGCCGAGCTGGTGGAGGCGCGCGACAACGTGGTGATGACCCGGACCTATTCGAAGATCCACGGGCTCGCCGCGCTGCGCATCGGCTGGATGTACGGGCCCGACCATGTGATCGACGCGCTCAACCGCTTCCGCCCGCCCTTCAACCTCAACGCCGCCGCGCTGCTGGCGGGCGAGGCCGCGATGCGCGACGTGGACCATGTCGAGCGCTGCGCGGTGCTCAACGAGGTCTGGCGCGACTGGCTCGCCAAGCGGCTGGAGGCGGCGGGGATCCCCTGCCTGCCCACCCATGCGAACTTCCTCCTGGCCGACTTCGGCTCGGCCGAGACGGCCGAGGCCGCGGACGCCTTCCTGAAATCCCGCGGTCTGATCGTGCGGCGCACGGCCTCCTACGGCCTGCCCGACCGGCTGCGCATCTCCATCGGCGACGAGACCGGCTGCCGGGCCGCGGCGGAGGCGCTGGAGGCGTTCATGGCGACCCGGAAAAGCGGATCGGAAACCCTGACCGGATGACGATGCATTACCCCAAAGTCGCGCTGATCGGGCTGGGCCTGATCGGCGGCTCCTTCAGCCTGGCGGCGAAGCGCGCGGGCCTGGTCGGCCATGTCGCCGGCCACGCCCGCACCGAGGCCACCCGCGAGACCGCCCTGCGCCTGGGCCTGTGCGACAGCGTCCACGCCACCGCCGCCGAGGCTGCGGCCGACGCCGACCTGGTGCTGCTGTGCGTGCCGATGGGCGCCATGGCCGCGGTGGCCGAGGAGATCGCGCCGGTGCTCAAGCCCGGCGCCACGGTCTCGGACGTGGGCTCGGTGAAGGGCCCGATCCTGGACGCGGTCGCCCCCTACATCCCCGCCGGCGTGCACCTGATCCCCGGCCACCCGCTGGCGGGCACCGAGCATTCGGGCCCCGAGGCCGGCTTCGCCGAGCTGTTCGAGAACCGCTGGGTGATCCTGACCCCGCCCGAGGACGCGGACCCCGCCGCCGTGCAGCGCCTCTCGGACTGCTGGGAGGGCTGCGGCGCCCATGTGGACACGATGGACCCCGCCCACCACGACCTGGTGCTGGCGGTGACCTCGCATGTGCCGCACCTGATCGCCTACACGATGGTGGGCGTCGCCGACGACATGCGCCGCGTCACCCAGTCGGAAGTCATCAAGTATTCCGCCGCCGGCTTCCGCGACTTCACCCGGATCGCGGCCTCGGACCCGACCATGTGGCGCGACGTGTTCCTGACCAACAAGCAGGCGACGCTGGAGATTCTCGGCCGCTTCACCGAGGAGCTCTTCGCCCTGCAGCGCGCCATCCGCACCGAGGACGGGCCGCAGCTGTTCGACTATTTCACCCGCACCCGCGCCATCCGGCGCGGCATCGTGCAGGCCGGGCAGGACACCGCCGCCCCGGACTTCGGCCGCTCCGGCGGGTCGAAGAAACCCTGATGCGCACGGCCCGGACCCCCGTCCCCGGGCCGCTTCGCGCCGGTCTCGCAGCCCTTCCGCTCGGCGCGGCGACCCTGGCCGGGTTGGTGCTGGGCTGGGCCGCCCTCGGCGGGGCGCCGGCCGCCGCGCAAGGCCTGCCGCCGGCCCGCCCGATGGCGACGATGGCGACCGACGCGCCGCCCCCCGCCAGCGCCTATGCCGACTCCGCCCCCGAGACCGCCCGCGCGCGCGATGAAGGCGACGCCCGCGGCGGCGCCTGGCCCTCCCCCCCGCCCCGGCGGCCGGCAGAGGCCGTCACGCCCGCCCCGGTTCCGCTGACCG
>CAXGVP010000750.1:0-2532 GCA_964013055.1 uncultured Albimonas sp. | reverse complement strand
CGCCGCCGCAGGCGCGATCCGACGGGGCCGGCGGGACGGCTCTGTCTTGGGCTTCGCCCAAGAGGCGCCCGCCCGCCGACCCCGGATCAGGAGACCGACGCCCACTCCTGCCATTCCCGCGGGCTGCGCCCCGACCATCGCTTGAACGCCCGCGTGAAGGCGCTCTGCTCCTAGAACCCCGTCAGGAACGCGATCTCCGCCAGCGAGCACCGCGACCCCGAAACCGGCTCCTGCACCAGCCGCCGTCGCGCCTCGTCGACCTGCGCCTGGAAGGTAAGCGCCCGATCCGAGAGCCGCCGTTGCAACGTCCGCGCGCCCATCCCCAGGCCCCCCGCCACGTCGGCCTCAAAGACCGGGGCGACGCCGAACAGCGCCTCCAGCGCCGCCCGGCCGCCCAGGGGCGAGTGGCGGACCTGCACCCGCACCGGGCGCAGGTGTGGGCCCGTCGCCTCACGGAACAGGGTCACGAAGGTGGGCGGCACCCTCTCGCTCGACAACCGCGCCCCGGGGCGCGCCGCCTCCGGGCTGCGGTGGGTGAAGCAGTAGACCCCGCCGCGATCCTCGAAGGCGAAGGTCGAGGCGCCGTTGAACCGCCGCGCATAGAGCGCCTGGCCGTGGAAGGCGTGGCGCAGGGTTGGGGGCCGCCTTCAGCGCCTGGCCGATGGCGCCGAACGCCTCGCAGCGCATCGATGCGCAGACCCTGGTCAGGAAGCGCACCTCGGGGGCCTCGCTCTCGGCGATCGACTCCAGCAGGTCTAAACAGGCGGCGGGAGTCGCCCAGGCCTCCGGGTCCTCGGCGGCCTCCGGCGTCAGGTCCGCCAGCGCCCACAGCGCGCTTGTCCGCGATCCGCTCCGCGGCCGCGATGCGCTTGCGCACGAACAGCGCCGAGATGGCCGCCGTCGCCCGATCCCCCCCCGCGATCCGCCCCGGCCCTGCGCGCCGCGCCCCCGGCCGCATCGGTCCTCGGGCGCAGCGATCCCCGCGCTGGCGCGCCGGGTCCTGGCGCGCCGGGTCGAGGCTTCATCACGCGGGTTCAAGACCCCCAGGACCCCCACGACCTATCCCAGCGTCGCCCGCCGCAACCGACGCCGCCCGCCCCCCGGCCGGAGCAAGACCATGTGGAGACCGAGAGACGAGGCCAGCCGCCTGGCCATGGCCGGCGCCCTGGGGCTCGGTCTCGCCGCCGCCGTCGGCGCGGCGATGGTCGAGCGCGCCGGCGCCCAGACGGCGCAGGCCCAGACGGTGCAGGCCCAACCAACGCAGCCGACCCCGGTCGCCGCCCGCGCCATCACCGCCACGACGCCCCAGGTGAACGACGGCCTGCCCCTGCCCGGCTTCGAGATCCCCCCGGGGACCACCGCCCTGGCGATCGCCGACCCGCAGAACGACGTCCTCTCGCCCGAGGGCGTCGCCTGGGGCGTCTTCGGCCAGTCGATCACCGCCAACGACACCGTCGAGAACCTCGAGGCCCTGTTCGCCGCCGCCAAGGACACCGGCCTGCCGGTCTCCGTCTCGCCCCACTGCTACTCCCCCACGACCACCGCGGGACGTTCGAGGGCGCGCTCGAGACCGTGATGCACGCCCTGGGCATGTTCGACCGCCCCGACGCGCTGGAGATGGAGGGGTTCGAGGGCTCGGGCGCCGACTGGCTCACGCGCTGCAAGCCCAGGATCGAGAACGACCGCACGGTCGTGACCAGCCCCCACAAGGTCTACGGGCCCGACAGCAACGACCTGGCGCTGCAGCTGCGCAAGGCGGGGATCGCCAGGGAGATCCTGGGCGGCATGTCCTCGAACCTGTGCACCGAGTCCCACATGCGCGCCCTGATCGAGACCGGCTTCGAGGTGAGGGTCGTCACCGACGCCACCGCCGGCGCGATCGCCGAGCACGACGACGGCTACGCCGCCTCGCCGACCAACTTCCGCATGATCGCCTCCGACGTGGACGCGACCGCCTATGTGACCGCCGCGATCCGCGCGGCCCACGGCCTCTGACCCCGACGGGCCCGAGGCATGGGGACCGCCGTTCTTCCCCCCCTGCACCTGAAAGGAACCACCATGATCCTGCGCATCACCGCTCTCGCCGCCGTCGCCTTCGCCGCCGGGAACTGGGCCGCCCCCGTGCTGGCGGCCGACGAGATCAACCTGGGCCCCGGCCTGACGCAGGCCGGCGCGCCGCTGGCGGTCATCGACTGTTATGGAATCCTGAACGACGAAATGATCCGGCGCTACTTCGAGCTGGGCTGCGAAGTCAAGGGCCTGGGGCGCGGCCATATTCAGCGCATTAAGAAGGACGTGGTTCGTTGAACACAAAGGCGTTTGTGTTCGTCAACGGGAAGTTGACAGTCTAGCCGCTTGCAGTTTCTCCACTGCAGTTGAGCAGAATGCTATCTCGGGGTATGGCATTTCAGCCACAAAGCGCATAACGGCGCAAACAGTTTCAGTCGCAGAAGTTCCGTCGCATAACGGCACCAATTGCAATTGAAAGATGTTGCGAGATCTGCTATACTCCGCCGTCGTACTGACAGCTGT
>CAXGVP010000749.1:0-2533 GCA_964013055.1 uncultured Albimonas sp. | reverse complement strand
GGCCCAACACCGGCGGCATGGGCGCCTACTCCCCCGCTCCGGTGCTGACGCCGGAGCTGCAGGAACAGGCGATGGCCGAGATCTGCCGCCCCGTGATCGCCGAGATGGCGCGCCGGGGGATGCCGTTCCGCGGCGTGCTCTACGCCGGCCTGATGCTGACCGCCACCGGCCCGCGGCTGGTGGAGTTCAACGTCCGCTTCGGCGACCCCGAGTGCCAGGTGGTGATGCTGCGCATGGAGAGCGACCTGGTTCCCGCCCTGCTCGCCTGCGCCCGGGGCGAGGGCCTGGCCGAGGTTCCCGTGACCTGGCACGACGACGCCGCCGCCACCGTGGTGATCGCCGCGAACGGCTATCCCGGCGACTATGCGAAGGGCGAGGAGATCCGCGGCATCGCCGCGGCCGAGGCGACCGACCCGCAGGCGGTCGTCTTCCACGCCGGCACGCGGGCCGAGGGCGGCCGGATCCTGTCCAACGGCGGCCGGGTCCTGAACGTCACCGCCCGCGGCGACACGCTCGAGGAGGCAGTGGCGCGCGCCTATCGCGCGGTGGCGCGGATCGACTGGCCGGGGGGCTTCAACCGCTCGGACATCGGCGCGCGGGCGCTGAACAAGGGCTGAGACGCGAAGGGCCCGCCGGATCGGCGGGCCCTTTCGTCGCCTGCGGCCGCCCTCAGGCGTGGGCGAATTCCCAGTAGAGCTCGCGGGCGCGCTTGGCGATCGGGCCGGGGCCGTACTCGACCTCGTCGAACTTCCACACCGGCACGACCTTGGAGGCGTTGCCGGTCGAGAAGACCTCGTCCGCGCCCCGGAAATCGTCCACCGTCAGGGTGGTCTCGACCACCTCCATGCCCGCGTCGCGCAGCAGCTTGATCACCCGCTGGCGGGTGATGCCGTTGAGGAACGTGCCATTGGGGATCGGCGTCGCCACCACGCCGTTCTTCACCATGAAGACGTTGGAGGTCGACAGCTCCGCCACATTGCCCGCCAGGTCCTGCACGAGGGCGTTGTCGAAGCCCTTCGACTTCGCCTCGCGCATCATCCGGGCGTTGTTGGGATAGAGGCAGCCGGCCTTGGCGTCCATCACCGCGACCGCCTGGATCGGCCGGCGGAACTGGGTGGTGGTCAGCGACATGCCTCCGTTGGGCATCGCGTCGGGATCGGCCATCGGCAGCGCCTCGAGGCTCAGCGCGAAGGCCGTGCTCTCGGGGTCCGCGCAGATCAGCGAGGCGTCGCCCGAACGCGACCAGTACATCGGCCGCACGTAGACCGGGACGTCGCCGATGAACTTGCCCAGACCCTCGGTCGCAAGCTCGACCATCTGGCCGGCGGGCATCGTCGGCTCGAGCCCCATGGCCAGCGCCGAGGCGTTCACCCGCGCGCAGTGCAGGTCGAGGTCGGGGGCGACGCCCTCGAATCCCCGCGCCCCGTCGAAGACCGAGACGCCCTGCCACAGGCCGTGATCGGCGGCGCCGGCCACGCGCACGTCGCCCTGATGCCAGGCCCCCTCGCTCCAGGTCCAGATCTCGCCCGCGCCCATCGGCATCCGCCGGTCCTCCCATCGTTCTGGTCCCTGCCAGCATGAGCCGCCGCAGCGCAGCATTCAACCCGCCGCAATGCGGAATGCGACATCCCGCGTCGCAATCGGCCCGCAGCCGGGGGGAACTGCCCACGCGGGCGCCCCCCACGCCCCGGAAAGCCGTTTCGAGGCGCAACCGAAACCGGCGCCGCGAGGCCGAGCCGCTTGCAAATCGGGCTTGGCGTCGCTACCTCGGCGCCGACCGGCCGGCGCCTCGCGCCCGGCCCCCTCAAGCGGCGCAGGGAACGGGATCGAGCGATGAACTGGATCAACGATTACGTCCGCCCGCGGATCAACTCGCTCAACACGCTGTTCACCTCGACCAAGCGCGAGATGCCGGACAACCTCTGGCGCAAGTGCGACGAGTGCGGGACGATGCTGTTCCACCGCGAGCTGGCCGAGGCGCTGAACGTCTGCCCGTCGTGCCAGCACCACATGCACATCTCGCCCCGCGACCGCTTCACGGCGCTGTTCGACGGCGGGACCTACCACGAGATCGCGATCCCCGAGCCGATCGCCGATCCCCTGCAGTTCCGGGACGAGAAACGCTACCCCGACCGCATGCGCGACGCCCGCCGCAAGACCGGCGAGCATGAGGCGACCCTGCTGGCCGAGGGCGAGCTGGGCCGCCTGCCGGTGGTGGCGCTGGCCCAGGACTTCTCGTTCATGGGCGGCTCGATGGGCATGGCGGTGGGCAACGCGATGATTGCGGGGGCCGAGCGGGCGGTGAAGCGCCGCGCGCCCTTCGTGGTGTTCTCGGCCGCCGGCGGCGCGCGCATGCAGGAGGGGATCCTGTCCCTGATGCAGATGCCGCGCACCACCGTGGCGGTGCAGATGGTCAAGGAAGCGGGCCTTCCCTACGTCGTGGTCCTGACCAACCCCACCACCGGGGGCGTGACGGCGTCCTACGCGATGCTGGGCGACGTGCAGATCGCCGAGCCCAACGCGCTGATCTGCT
>CAXGVP010000748.1:0-2534 GCA_964013055.1 uncultured Albimonas sp. | reverse complement strand
CGACCGCGCGCGCGCCGGCGTCGCCGCCCAGGTCGAGGATCCGCAGCGGCCGCCCCTCGGGCGCCGCGGCCAGCGCCGCGTCGACCGCCGCCAGCACCGCCGCGCGCGCCGCCCGGTGGGCGGGGCCGTCGACGTGGTGGTGGTTGATCTGCCACAGCAGCGTCGGGTCCTCGAGCAGCGCCCGCGCCGCCTGCGGGTCGCGGCGCAGGGCGTCGAGCCGCCGCGCGATCTCGGGCATCAGGGCGAGCGCGCCGAGATCGCCCGGCCTCCGCCGCAGCGCCGCGCGCCAGGGGCCGAGGTCCGGCTCGGCGGCGGCCAGCGCCGTCCAGACGGGGGCCAGCGGGTCGCGGGCGGCTTCGGCCTCGGGCGCGGCCTCGGCCAGGGCATCGACCGCGGCCGCGGACCAGGGCCGGATCGCGGCCCCGGGCGACAGGGCGGGCGCCGGGCGCCAGGCGCAGACATAGTGCAGCGCGTCGGGGAGCGGCCGGCTGCGCGCCTCGCCCGCGGTCGCCAGCACCTCGACGCCGCGGGCCTCGGCGATCACGGCGCCGTCGTCGTCCAGCAGCCGGTAGTCGGCGATCATCCGGACCGGGTTCGCCTCGCGCAGGCGCAGGTGCACCCAGACGTTCGGGCCCGCCGGCGCGAACACCCGCAGCGCGGCCACGGCGCTGGGCGCGTAGAACGCCGCGCGGGTCGAGCCGGGGCGCAGGTGGGTTCCCACCAGCGCCAGCGCATGGGTGGCGTTGTCGAGCAGCGGCGGCGGCAGGATCGCGCCGTCGATCTCGTCCACGAACTCGGCCGGCGTCTCGACCCGGGTCAGGATCTCGTCCTCGCCCAGCCGGACCTCCTGCGCGAGCTGGAAGCGCGGGCCCAGCGTCAGGCCGGCCCGCGCCAGCCGCTCGAGGATCACCGCCGGCTCGACCGGGGTGGGGCAGCGGCGGCGGATCGCCTCGATGTCCTCGGGGGCGGGCCGCGCGACGCCGCCCGCGCTCGCCTTGCCGGAGGCGTGGCGGCTCCACACGGCGCCCTCGCCGTCCTGGCCGGAGGTGATCTCGAAGCGCCGCGTGGCGGGGTCGAGCGCGATGCGCAGCAGCTGCGGCGTCTCGCTCCGCCGCAGCGACAGGAACTGCTCGAAGCGCAGCTCCTCCAGCACCAGGGGATAGCGGCCGCCGGCGGCCTCCCGCGCGGCGGCGAGCGCCAGCTCCATGTAGCCGGTGCCGGGGAACACCTGCTGCCCGCGCAGCTGGTGGTCGGCGAGGAAGGCGTGGATCCGCGGCTCCAGCGACATCCGCCAGGTCGGCTGGTCGGAGGCGACGCGCGAGGTGAGGAAGGCGTGCGGCCGCGCCACGGTCCGCGCCTCCTGCGAGGCGGGGGCCTCGACCCACAGCCGCTTCTCCTGCCAGGCCTGCGTCGGCAGCGGCGCCCAGGGGGCCGAGCGGGGCCCGAGCCGCGCCGACCAGTCCAGCGCGACGCCTGCGCAGTGCAGCTGGGCGGCGGCCCGGCCGAAGGCGCGCCCCTCGTCCTCGCCGCGCACCAGCGAGGCGGCGATGACCGCGCCGCGGCCGCGCCCGGCTTCGGCCAGGCCGCGGCGGATGTCGCCGCCCAGCACCGGGTGGGGGCCGATCTCGACGAAGCCGGCGTGGCCGCGGCGGGCGAGCCCCTCGACCGCCGGGGCGAAGCGCACCGGGCGGCGGATGTTGCGCCACCAGTAGTCGGCGGTCAGCGCCTCGCCCTCCAGCCGGCCGCCGGTGACGGTGGAGTGGAACGGGATCGCCGCGGCGCGCGGGGTCACGTCGGCCAGCGCCTCGCGCAGGGCGTCCTCGCAGGGGTCCATCAGGCGGCTGTGGAAGGCGTAGGCGACGGGCAGGCGGCGGCAGGCGAGGCCGGCGGCGCCCAGCGTCTCGGCGACCTCGGCGATGCGCGCGGCCTCCCCGGCCAGCACCACCGAGCGGGGGCTGTTGTGCGCCGCGATCTCCAGCGAGCCGTCGCGCACGCAGTCCAGCGCCTCGGCCTCGTCGCGGGCGCAGCCGACGGCGAGCATCGCGCCCCCGCGGCGCGACAGCTCCATCACCCGGCCGCGCTCGTAGATCACGCGCACCGCCTGGTCGAGGCTCAGGGCCCCGCTGGCCCAGGCCGCGGCCACCTCGCCGACGCTGTGGCCGACCACGGCGGCGGGGGTCACGCCCAGGGCGCGCCACAGCTCGGTCAACCCGGCCTGGAGGGCGAAGATGCAGGGCTGGGCGAAGGCCGTCTCGGTCAGGCGCGAGGCCCCCTCGTCGGCCAGCAGCGCCTCGCGCAGGTTCCAGCCGCCGAAGCCGCGCTGGATCTCGTCGCAGGCGTCGATCATCGCCCGGAAGCGCGGGGCGGAGGTGTAGAGGCCGCGGCCCATCGCCCACCACTGCGGCCCCTGGCCCGAGTAGACGAAGACCGGCGCGCCGGGCGCGTCCCCGGCCACGCCCTCCACCAGGTCGGGGTCGGGCGCGCCGGCTGCGAAGGCGGCGAGCGCGCGGCCCAGCGCGGCCCGGTCCTCGCCG
>CAXGVP010000747.1:0-2540 GCA_964013055.1 uncultured Albimonas sp. | reverse complement strand
GATGGCGATGTCGGAATGGCGCGCGGCGCGGGCCGCGGTCTCCTCCAGCCCGGCGGCGATGGACGAGGCCCAGCGCGCATCGGCGGGCACGCCCGCGGCCTGCATCTTCGCCTCGGCCTTCTGGGCGAGCTCCTTGGCCTCGGCGCGGGCGGTGTCGATGGCGCTGAGGTCCATGGCCATCTCTGCGCCGGGCATGGCGTAGACGCCCATGTCGAACTGGCGCGCGAAGGCCACGGCGACCACGTGGGCGTCATGCTTGAGCGCCATCTCGCAGGCCGCGGCCAGCCGCGCGTCGGAGGCGGGGCCGCCGTCGACGAAAACGGTGATGGTCTTGATGGACATGATCCTTCTCCCCGGATCGTTGTTTCAGCGAATGGTTAAGCGGTTCGACCGCCGGGCGCCTTGCGCTGGATCAAACCGCCGCAAGGTCAGACGTGGACCCGCCCCGCCTCGGCCTGGCCGTTGGCGAAGCCGCCGAGGAAGCTGGTCAGGTTCTGGCCGAGCTCCTCGGACAGGTATCCGCCCTCCTGCACCAGCAGGGTGGGCAGGCCGAAGCGCCCGATGGCCTCGCCGATCCGCGCGAAGCCCGGCGTGGTGACGGCGAGCCCGGCCAGCGGGTCGCCCTCGTAGGCGTCGAGACCCAGCGCGATCACCAGCGCGTCGGTCCCGAAGCTGCGGATCCGGGCCAGCGCCGCGCCCAGCGCCTCGAGGAAGCCGTCGTCGGAGGTCCCGCGGGCGAGCGGCAGGTTGACGTTCGCCCCCTCGCCCTGGCCGATCCCCCGCTCCTGCGCGTGGCCCCAGAAGAACGGGTAGTAGCCCGCCGGGTCGCAGTGGATCGAGACGGTCAGCACGTCGCCGCGGTCGTAGAAGATCGACTGGGTGCCGTTGCCGTGGTGCACGTCGACGTCGAGGATCGCCACCCGCCGCCCCGCATCCCGCAGCCGCTGCGCCGCGATCGACGAGTTGGCGAGGAAGCAGAACCCTCCCGCCGCATCCGCCAGCGCGTGATGCCCCGGCGGGCGGCTCAGCGCGTAGGCCGAGCGCTCGCCCTCCAGCATCAGCTCCGCCCCGGTCAGGGCGGTCTGGGCGGACCAGTAGGCGGAATTCCAGGTGTGCGCCCCCACCGGGCAGGCGGTGTCCTGCAGGTGCCATCCCGCCTGCCCCACCGGCGACGAGGGGTAGGAGGCCGCGCGCCGGTCGGGGTGGATGTTGGGCACCACCTCGGCGCCGGCGCCGGGGACATCCTTCCAGCGGTCGTGGATGGTCTCGAGGAACACGAGGTATTCCGAGCTGTGGATCGCCGCCAGCGGGCCGCGCCCGTAGTCGGCGGGGGCGACGACCTCTAGCCCCGCCTCCAGCGCGCCGTTCAGCAGCACCTCGGCCCGGCGGGGCTGCTCGGGGCTGGGGCGGAGCTGGCCGGCGACGAGAAAGGTCTGGGGATCGTGGGCGGTCTGGCGGGCGTCGAACACGCACTGCATGGGGACTCGGGCCTCCTGGGTCTTTTGCGGCGACCCTAGACCCGCAAGGGGCGCGGCGGAAAGCGGAACCTCGCGTCGCGACGGGCGCGTCGGCCGCGCTTGCCTGACCGGCCGGTCGGGAGGATGCTGGGCGCAACAGACCGGGTCGCCGGCACAAGGAGGAGACGACCATGGACGGAGCCGCGCACGCCCCCGCCCCCGATTACGACTGGATCCTGGAGGCCGACACCCGCGCCTTCGTCGAGACCAGCCGGCGCAATTCCCGCGTGGAGGGCGAGCTCACCGCCGCCTCCCGCCGCGCCGCCTACGACGCCAACTGCCGCTACTGGCACAACGGCCGGCCCGAGGGCGTCGAGGTCGAGGACCTGACCTGCGACGGCCCCCGCGGCCCGATCCCGCTGCGCCGCTACGTCCCGGCCTCCGGTCCCGGGGCGGCCTTCGTCCTCTATCTTCACGGCGGCGGCTTCGTGGTCGGCGGGCTCGACAGCCACGACGACATCTGCGCCGAGATCGCCCACCGCACCGGCTACGAGACGGTCTCGGTCGACTACCGCATGGCGCCCGAGTTCCAGCACCCGGCCTTCTTCGACGACGCCTTCGCCGCCTGGGAATGGGCGGTGGGGGCGGCGGGCGGCCGGCCGATCGTGATCTCGGGCGACAGCGCCGGCGGCACGCTGTCGGCCGCCGTGGTCCACGCCTCCCGCGGGCGGCCGGGCGCCCCGGCGGGACAGGTGCTGATCTATCCCTCGCTGGGCGGCGACCCCACCCGCGGCAGCTTCGTCCTGCACGCCGACGCGCCGCTGCTGTCGAAGGCGGACCGGGCCTTCTACCACTCGCAGCGGGACATGAGCCTCGTGCCCGACGACGACCCGCGGGCCTACCCGCTGCGCGACCTGGATTTTTCCGGGCTGCCCATGACGGTGTGCATCAACGCCCAGTGCGATCCGCTGGCCGACGACGGCAAGGCTTACCGCGACCGGATCCTCGCGACCGGCGGCCGGGCGCTCTCGGTCGAGGAGCCGGGGCTGACCCACGGCTTCCTGCGCGCGCGCCACGCCTCCC
>CAXGVP010000746.1:0-2541 GCA_964013055.1 uncultured Albimonas sp. | reverse complement strand
TGGCGAACGCGCTGGCGGCCCGTGGCGTGGGCCGCGGCGACCGGGTGGCGATCCTGTCGGAGAACCGGGCGGAGTACATCGAGCTGCTGCTCGCCTGCGCCCGCCTCGCCTGCATCGCCGCCTGCCAGAACTGGCGCATGGCGGAGGGAGAGCTGCGCCACTGCCTCGGCCTGGTGGAGCCGGCGCTGATCGTCGCCTCGCCGCGTTTCGCGCAGACCGCCGCCGCGCTGGCCGCCGAGCTGCCCGGCGCGCCGGAGGTGCTGCAGCTGGGCGGGGCCTATGAGGCCGCGCTCGCCGCGGAATCCGAGCAGCCGCCCGCCGTGACCCCTCACCCCGAGGACGGGCTGGTGATCCTCTACACCTCCGGCACCACCGGGCTGCCGAAGGGGGCGCTGATCTCCCAGCGGGCGGAGGTGGCGCGCGCGATGGTGGGGGCCTCGGACCTGCCCACCACGCCCGAGGACGCCTTCGTGGCCTGGGCGCCGCTGTTCCACATGGCCTCGACGGACTCGGCCCTCGCGACCCTGATGAACGGCGGCAAGGTGATCGTGCAGGACGGCTACGAGGCCGATGCGCTGGCCGAGGTCGTGGCCCGCGAAAGGATCGGCCGCCTGACCCTGATGCCTGGCATGATCGGCGGCTTCATCGAGGCGATGAAGCGCCAGGCGAAACCCGCGAAGGGCGTCAAATACTGCGGGGTGATGGCCGACCTGGTGCCGCGCGAGCAGCTGGTGGAAATCACCACGCTTCTCGACGCCCCCTACCTCAACACCTTCGGCGCTACGGAAACGGGCTCTACGCCCGCCTCACGCGGCCGCATCCCGGTCGGCCAGGTTCCGGCGCGCCTGGATAAAACTCAAAACTCCTGGTGCATTGTAAAACTGGTGGACGAGGAGGACCGCGAGGTCCCCGACGGCGAGCCGGGCGAGATGTGCGTGCGCGGTCCCACCCTCTTCTCCGGCTACTGGAACAACCCCGAGACCAACGCCAAGGACTTCCGCGGCGGCTGGTTCCACATGGGCGACGTCTTCACCCGTAACCCCGACGGCACGCTCAGCTTCGTCGACCGCCGCAAATACCTCATCAAGTCGGGGGGCGAGAACATCTACCCCGCCGAGATCGAGCGGGTGCTGCTGGCCTTCCCCGGCGTGGTCGACGCCATCGTGGTCCGCCGCGAGGACCCCAAGTGGGGCGAGGTCCCCGTCGCCTTCGTCGTGCGCCGCGACGACAGCGTGACCGAGGCGGCCCTCGTCGCCGCCTGCCAGGGCGAGATCGCCCGCTACAAGATCCCCAAGGCCGTGCGCTTCGTCGAGGACGCCGAGCTGCCCCGCTCGGTCACCGGCAAGATCAAGCGCCAGGACCTGGAAGCGCGACTGAAACAGGAGCGGGCCTGAAAGCCCGCCGCAAAGGAGGAATGATGTCCAAGCTGCTGAAAGAGATGCGGGGCCACGTGATGGTCCTGACCCTCAACCGCCCGGAGAAGAAGAACGCCTTCGACCCCGAGCTGCTGTGCAACCTCGCCGACGCCTTCGCCGAAGCCCGCGACGACGACGGCGTGCGCGCGGTGGTGGTCACCGGCGCCGGCGACACGTTCTGCGCGGGCGCGGACCTCGGCCGGCTGATCCCGCTGATCTCCAAGGCCCGCGGGGCCGAGGACGAATACGACGCGCGCTATCTCGAGGACCGCGAGCTGGGCGCCAAGGGCCTGCTGCGCGGCTTCGACGTCGAGAAGCCGGTGATCGCGGCGATCAACGGCCACGCCATCGCCGGCGGCATGGAGCTGGTGCAGGGCACCGACCTGCGCGTCGCGGCCGAGGGCGCGAAGTTCGGCGTGCAGGAGGTGAAGTGGGCGCTGTTCCCCGCCGGCGGCTCCTCGGTCCGCCTGCCCGAGCAGCTGCCCTTCGCCCGCGCCATGGAGCTGCTGCTGACCGGCGACCTGATCGATGCGAAGACCGCGATGGACTGGGGTTTTCTGAATCGCGTGGTCCCGGCGGACCAGGTGCTTGAGACCGCGATCGAGCTTGCGGAGAAGATCGCCGCCAACGGTCCGCTGGCGGTGAAGATGATCCGCCGCTCGGCCCGCGCCTGCCTGGGGCGCACCGAACCGGAGGCGCTGGCGCTCGAGCAGGAGTTCGCAGGGCCCGTCTTCGCCTCCGAGGACGCGCGCGAGGGGCCGAAGGCCTTCCTCGAGAAGCGCAAGCCGCAGTTCAAGGGACGCTGAGTCCCTGCGGGGGCGGCCGGGCGGCCGCTCCCTCCCTCAGCCCAGGACGAGGTTCGCGCCCAGCAGCAGCAGCGCCGAGATCAGCGCGGTCGCGGGCGCGGTCACCACCCAGGCCGCCACGATGGTCAGGAAATGCGAGCGGCGCACCAGCCTGCGGCGGCTGCGCTCCTCGGGCGGATGCTCGGAGCCGGCGCCGCGGCGGGCGTCGCGGGCGCGGCGGGCCTCCTGCCACTCGCGCAGGAAGCCCACGCCGAAGACGCCGCCCACCGCCACGTGGGTCGAGCTGACCGGCAGGCCCAGCGAGGAGGCGAGGATCACCG
>CAXGVP010000745.1:0-2550 GCA_964013055.1 uncultured Albimonas sp. | reverse complement strand
GGCGGGGGACGAGACAGGGGCGAAGGGTCCTCCCTCCCGCCGCCCCTGCGAGACCTTCGGGCCCACGCCGCTCTCCTCCCTGCGGCCGGCCCGGACGGTCCTTCGCCCCGGCCGGTCCTCCCTCCGGTCGGGGCATTTTCTTCCGCCGCTTCGGGCCAGGCCCTGGGCGGGGGACGAGACAGGGGCGAAGGGTCCTCCCTCCCGCCGCCCCTGCGAGACCGCCGGGCCCGCGCCGCCCTCCTCCCTGCGGCCCGCCCGGGCGGTCCATGAGCCCCGACCGGTCCTCCCTCCGGTCGGGGCTTTTTCATCTCCGCGGCCCGGTTGATGCGCCCGGTTGATGCGACGGAAACCCGCGCGAGGGGCTTGTTGCGCCGCAGCGGCGGTTTCGGTAGCGAACGGGGTTCCGGGCCGCGCGCCCGCGACAGCCATTCCGCGGCGATCGCCGCCCCGCCTCCGCCTCTCGCCGGCCCCGGCCGGAGCCGAGCCTCCGCGCCCGCGCCGGGCGCCCCCCGGACGGCCGCAGCCCCAGGCCCCACATCGGAGCGCCCATGACCCCTCTCGCCGCCTATCGCGATTCCTGGTTCCGCAGTCCCCGCGCCGACCTGCTGTCGGGCCTCGTCGTGGCGCTGGCGCTGATCCCCGAGGCGATCGCCTTCTCGATCATCGCGGGCGTGGACCCCAAGGTCGGGCTCTACGCCTCGTTCTCGATCGCGCTGCTGACCGCCATCACCGGCGGGCGGCCGGGGATGATCTCGGCCGCCACCGCGGCGACCGCGGTGCTGATGGTGACGCTGGTGCGCGACCACGGGCTGGAATACCTGCTGGCCGCCACCGTGCTGGCGGGGGTGCTGCAGGTGCTGGCGGGCGCGGCGCGGCTGGGGCGGTTCATGAAGTTCGTCTCCCGCTCGGTGATGACGGGCTTCGTGAACGCGCTGGCGATCCTGATCTTCATGGCCCAGCTGCCCGAGCTGACCGGGGTGACCTGGATCACCTACGCGATGGTCGCGGCCGGCCTGGGCGTGATCTACCTGTTCCCGATGGTCACTAGGGCGATCCCCTCGCCGCTGGTCTGCATCCTGCTGCTCACGGCCGCCTCGCTCGCCTTCGGCTTCGACGTGCGCACCGTCTCGGACATGGGCGAGCTGCCCACGACCTTCCCGGTCTTCGCGCTGCCCGACGTGCCGTTCACGCTGGAGACGCTGCAGATCATCCTGCCCTATTCGCTGGCGGTCGCCGCCGTCGGCCTGCTGGAAAGCCTGATGACCGCCAACCTGGTGGACGAGCTGACCGACACGCCCTCGTCCCGCACGCAGGAATGCATCGGCCAGGGCGTCGCCAACTTCGCCACCGGCTTCATCGGCGGCATGGCGGGCTGCGCGATGATCGGCCAGTCGATGATCAACGTGAAGTCCGGCGGCCGCGGGCGCCTGAGCTGCGCCTTCGCGGGCGTGATGCTGCTGATCTTCTGCGTGGTGCTGGGCGACTGGGTCGGCCTGATCCCGATGCCGGCGCTGGTGGCGATCATGATCATGGTCTCGATCGGCACCTTCGCCTGGTCCTCGATCCGGGACCTGCGCACCCATCCGCGTTCGTCCTCGGTGGTGATGCTCGCGACCGTGGTCGTGGTGGTCTACACCCACAACCTGGCGCTGGGCGTGCTGACGGGGGTGCTGCTGTCGGGGATCTTCTTCGCCGGCAAGATCGCGCAGATCTTCCGCGTGAGCTCCGAGCTTTCGGCCGACGGCCGCCACCGCACCTACCGCATCGAGGGCCAGCTGTTCTTCGCCTCGGCCGAGCGCTTCGCCGCGTCCTTCGACTTCCGCGAGGCGCTGGAGCGCGTCACCATCGACGTCTCCGCGGCCCACATCTGGGACATCTCCTCTGTGGCCGCGCTGGACATGATCGTGTTGAAGTTCCGCCGGGAGGGGGCCGAGGTGGAGATCCTCGGCCTGAACGAGGCCAGCTCGACCATCGTCGACCGGCTGGCGGAGCACGACAAGCCGGGCGCGCTCGACCGCCTGGCCGGACACTGAGCGCGCAACGCGCTGGGAGGAGGGGAACATGAGCGGCAAGCTGGTCGCCCTGGTCGACGGGTCCGAATATTCGCGCAGCGTGTGCGAGCACGCCGCGTGGCTGTCCGCGCGCACCGGCCGCTCGGTCGAGATCCTGCATGTCATCGGCCGGCGCCATGCCGCGACCGGCGACTTCTCGGGCGCCATCGCGCTGGGCGCGCGGACCGCGCTGCTGGAGGAGCTGTCGGAGCTGGACGCCCGCATGGGCCGGCTGGCGCAGACCCGGGGCCGCGCGATCCTGGAGGACGCCGAGGCGATCCTGAAAGGGCAGGGGATCGAGGTCTCGTCCCGCCTGCGCATCGGCGACCTGCTCGACGAGCTGCAGGAGGCCGCCTCCGACGCCGACATGGTGGTGATCGGCAAGCGCGGCGAGGCGGCGGACTTCGCCAAGGGTCACCTCGGATCGAACCTCGAGCGCGTCGCCCGCGCCGCCGACCGGCCGGTGTTCGTGGCCTCGCGCGCCTATCGGCCGATCTCG
>CAXGVP010000744.1:0-2550 GCA_964013055.1 uncultured Albimonas sp. | reverse complement strand
GCCTCGCAGGCTCGGCCAGCGCCGCGCCGAGCGCCTCCCGGGCCTGCCGCGTCCCCGGCCGGCCTGCCGTGTCCCCGCCGGGCTTGCCGGGGGCGCCCCGCTCAGGCGCCCAGGCGGTCCGCCAGCGCTCCGAAGTCCTGCGCGATCACGTCCCACTGCTGGCTGATCGTCTCCGGCTGGCCGGTCCCGAACTCGTCGGGGCGCGGGATGAAGGCGGTCTGCAGGCCGGCGGCACGGGCGGCGGCGAGGTCGCCGTCGTGGGCCGCGACCATCATCACCTCGCCCGGCGCCAGCCGCAGCGCCGCGGCCGAAGCCAGGTAGACCCCCGCCTTCGGCTTGTAATCCCGCGCCACGTCCGCCCCCAGGATGCAGTCCCAGCGCAGCCCCGCAAACCGCGCCAGCCGCACCATCAGCCCCGTCGAGCCGTTCGAGCAGGGCGCCAGCCAGAATTTTCCGCGCAGCCGCTCCAGTCCCGCCGGCACGTCCGCCCAGGGCGGCAGCGCCTCCCACGCCGGGTTCAGCGCATCGCGGGCGGCCACGTCGAAGGCGCCGGCGATGCCCAGCGCCTCCAGCGCCCGGTCCAGGTTCTCGCGGTGCAGCTCGTCGAGCGGGACATAGCCCCGCCCCCCCTCGCGGATCCGCTGCATGGCGGGCTGGTATTCGCCCCGCCAGGCGTCGGCGAGCGCCTCGGGCGCCAGCTCCAGCCCCCGCTCGGCCAGCGCCGGCGCCACGAAGGCCGCGACGCCCGAGCGCCAGTCGACGACCGTCCCGAACACGTCGAAAATCAATGCCCTGGGCCGCATCCCGCGCCCTCCCCCTCGTCCTGATCTTGTTCCCCGCAGGATCGCAGCGCCGCCCTGCGCTGTCGAGCGTCCGGCAGCCCACCCGTCGCCCGCAGGCGCCCGACGCCCGGGCGCCCCCGTCGCCTCAGGCCTCGCACAGCTGCCCCCGGCGACGTCAGGTCCGGCCTCGACCCTCGGCCCGGCCCGCGCGGCCCGCCTGCCGCAGGGCGGCCCGACCGGCCGACCGGGCGCGGGACGCCGCCCGCCGCAGGCGCCGCCCCCTGCGATGCCGGCCGACGCCCGCGCCGGGAAACGGCGCCCGCCCGCGCCCCCGAACCCGCGCGCCGCGAGCGCCCGGCCCGCCCCGGGCGCGCGGGCTGCCGCGGCGCCTCCTGCGCCTTGACCCAGGCGAGCGCCGGGGCTACGCCGCTCCGCGGCCGCGATCGGCCCACGATCCATGAGGAGCGCCCGCGACATGCCCGACAAACTCCTGATCCTCCCCGGCGACGGCATCGGCCCGGAAGTGATGGCCGAGGTCCGCAAGGTCATCGACTGGTTCGCCGCCGAGAAGGGCCTCGCCTTCGAGGTCGAGGAGGACCTGGTCGGCGGCGCCGCCTACGACGTCCACGGCAAGCCGCTGGCCGACGAGACCATGGAGAAGGCGCAGGCCGCCGACGCCGTGCTGCTCGGCGCCGTGGGCGGGCCGAAATACGACGTCCTCGACTTCTCGGTGAAGCCCGAGCGCGGCCTCCTGCGCCTGCGCAAGGAGATGGACCTCTTCGCCAACCTGCGCCCGGCCGTGTGCTTCGACGCGCTCGCCGACTTCTCGTCCCTGAAGAAGGACGTGATCGGCGGGCTCGACATCATGATCGTGCGCGAGCTGACCTCCGGCGTCTACTTCGGCGAGCCCCGCGGCGTCTTCAAGGAAGGCAACGAGCGGGTGGGCATCAACACCCAGCGCTACACCGAGGGCGAGATCGCCCGCGTCGCCCGCTCGGCCTTCGATCTGGCGCGCGCGCGCTCCAACAAGGTCTGCTCGATGGAGAAGGCCAACGTGATGGAGAGCGGCATCCTGTGGCGCGACGTCGTCCAGGAGGTCCATGACGCCGAGTACCCCGACGTCGAGCTGACCCACATGTACGCCGACGCCGGCGGCATGCAGCTGGTGCGCTGGCCCAAGCAGTTCGACGTGATCGTCACCGACAACCTCTTTGGCGACATGCTCTCGGACGTGGCGGCGATGCTGACCGGCTCGCTGGGGATGCTGCCCTCGGCCTCGCTCGGCCTGCCGATGGCCAACGGGCGGCCCAAGGCGCTCTACGAGCCGGTGCACGGCTCCGCCCCCGACATCGCCGGGACCGGCAAGGCCAACCCCATCGCCTGCATCCTGAGCTTCGGCATGGCGCTGCGTTACTCGTTCGGCAAGCTCGACGAGGCGGCGCTGCTGGAGCGCGCGATCGACGCGGTCCTGGCCGACGGCAAGCGCACCGCCGACCTGATGCAGGCAGGCGACGCTCAGCCGGTCTCGACCTCGGAGATGGGCGACGCGATCGTGGCGAAGCTGGGCGAGCTGGCCTGAGGCTTTCGCCTGGCGGACCGGGGAAGGGGCGGCCTGCGGGCCGCCCTTTTCGGTTGTCGGGGGCGGGGCCAGCAGGCGCCCTGCGGGCGGGCTTGGCTTGCGCGCGCTGCGCGCGCGGGCGGGCTGGCGCCCGCGGAGGGGCGCTTCGGGAGCTCACCCAAGAACAAGCCGCGCCTGTTCTCCGGACCC
>CAXGVP010000743.1:0-2552 GCA_964013055.1 uncultured Albimonas sp. | reverse complement strand
GCGGCCGGGACCCCCGCCCGCCGACCCCGTCGCCGAAGCGCCCGGCGCAGGGGAGGCCCTCGGCGCAGGCCTGCGCGGCCGGGAGAGGGGTGCGGGTCGTTCGCGATTCGGCGCCGCGGCGGGTGCCGGGACGGGAATCGTTTCCCCTGCGGCGGGGCGCGCGACGCGGCTCGCGTTCGCCTCAAGGACAGGCGCCTGCCGCGCCGGGGCGCCGCGAAACCGGGCGCCGGGGCGGACAATTTTCCGCAACCGCGAAATCCCCCTTTCGCCCGCCTGCCCGCTTGTCGACAATGCGCCGGCCGGACAACGAGGGAGATCGCCATGTCCTCCAGACTTTCGCTCGCCGCCGCCGCGGCCGCGGCCATCGCGGGCCACGCCCTGCCCGCCGCCGCCCAGGATCTGACCGAGGTCAGCTTCGGCACCAACTGGGTCGCCCAGGCCGAGCACGGCGGCTACTACCAGGCCGTCGCCGACGGCACCTACGAGGCCTGCGGCCTGAAGGTCACCATCGTCCCCGGCGGCCCGCAGGTGAACAACCGCGCGCTGATGCTGGCGGGCAAGGTCGACTTCTCGATGGGCGGCAACCTGCTGCAGGCCTTCTCGGCCGTACGCGAGGGCATCCCCCTCAAGGTCGTCGCCGCCCACTTCCAGAAGGAGCCGCAGGTCATCCTGACCCATCCGGGCGCCGCCGAGAGCTTCGAGGACCTCAAGAACCTCGGCACGCTGTTCATCGGCGACAACGGCTTCCAGTCCTACTACCAGTGGATGATCACCGCCTACGGCTTCAAGGCCGAGACCCGCAAGCCCTACACCTTCAACCCCGCGCCCTTCATCGCGGACGAGGATTCGGGCCAGCAGGGCTATGTCACCTCCGAGCCGTTCGCGGTGGAGACCGAGGGCGGCTTCAAGCCCGACGTGTGGTCGCTGGCCGACGCCGGCTTCTCGACCTACGCCACCACCGTCGAGACGATGCAGAAGACCATCGACGAGACCCCCGAGGTGGTGAAGTGCTTCGTCGAGGGCTCGGCCATCGGCTGGACCAACTACCTCTACGGCGACCCCTCGGCGGCCAACGCCCTGATCCAGGCCGACAACACCGACATGTCGGACGAGCAGATCGCCTTCTCGATCGAGGCGATGAAGGAATACGGCATCGTCGACTCGGGCGACGCGCTGGAGTTCGGCATCGGCGCGGTGAAGGGCGCCACCGTGAAGGACTTCTACGACAAGATGGTCGAGGCCGGCGTGGTCGAGGCGGGTCTGGACCTGGAGATGGTCTACACCGAGGAGTTCGCCAACTCGGGCGTGGCGCTCGACGTCAAGAAGAAGCTGACCGAGTGATCCGCGCGTGACCCCGGATGCCATCAACGAGGGCGCGGCTTCGGCCGCGCCCTCCTCCGCCGCCGCCGCCGAACGCGCCGCGCGGGCGCCGCTGATGTCGGTGCGCAACGTCACCAAGGTCTTCGGACGCGACGTGGTGGCCCTGCGCGGCATGTCCATGGACGTGCGCCAGGGCGACTTCATCTCGCTGCTCGGCCCGTCGGGCTGCGGCAAGTCCACCGCTCTGCGCCTGATCGCGGGCCTGTCGAACCCCACCGCGGGCAAGATCGAGTGGGCGGGGGGCGGACGCTCGGACGCCGATCTCGGCGTGGTATTCCAGGAACCCACGCTGATGCCCTGGGCGACGGTCGCGAAGAACGTCTGGCTGCCGATGCGCCTGCGCGGCAAGAGCTTCGCGAGCTGCCGCGCCGACATCGAGGACGCGCTCGAGACCGTGGGCCTGAAGGGCTTCGAGGGCGCCTATCCGCGCGAGCTCTCGGGCGGCATGAAGATGCGCGTCTCGATCGCGCGGGCGATGGTGACGAAGCCCAAGATGATCCTGATGGACGAGCCCTTCGCGGCGCTCGACGAGATCACGCGCTTCAAGCTCAACAACGACCTTCTGGCGATGCGGGCGAAGCTGAACTGCACGGTGATCTTCGTCACCCACTCGGTCTTCGAATCCGTGTTCCTGTCGGACCGGATCGTGGTGATGGCCGCCCGCCCGGGCCGCGTGATCCGCGAGCTGAACGTGGACGAGCCCTATCCCCGCGCCGAGATCTTCCGCACCTCCGCCGAATACGCCGCCCAGTGCCGCGCCGCCTCCGAAGCCCTAAACGAGGCGATGGGCGGAGCGGGCGCGGGACACGAGTGAGCCGATGACCCTCCGCGACACCGACCCCACCCTGATCGACGCCCCCATCGACATCGACGAGCTGGCCCGCCAGCGCCGCCGGCGCGTCGAGAAGATCGCCTCCTGGGTGCTGCCCGCGGCCGTGATCCTGGGCGCGCTGTTCCTGTGGCACTGGACCGTCAAGGTCAACGAGATCCCCCACTACATCCTGCCCGGCCCTGGGCTGGTGTGGGAGGCGCTGGTCGCCAACGCCGACACGCTGTTCGTCAGCTGGCTGATCACCGTGCAGACCACGGCGCTGGCGCTGCTGGCCGCGGTGGCGGGCGGCGTGGGGCTGGCGGTGCTGTTCAACCAGTCCCGCTTCGCCGAGATGGCCTTA
>CAXGVP010000742.1:0-2559 GCA_964013055.1 uncultured Albimonas sp. | reverse complement strand
GCGCCCGCCCGGACCCGGCCCGGCGTTCACCCCTCCGGCGACATGGCCAGCGGATCGAAGCTGCGCGGCGCCACGTCGAGCCGGTGCACGAAGCCGCCCGCGATCTCGGGGAACAGGCGGCGCACCAGCGGATCGTGGCCCGGGATCACCAGCCCGGGCTGGGAGGCGAGCTGCTGGATGCGGCGATAGCCCTCGAGCGTCTCGGCCATGTCGGCCACGATCGGAAACGGCCGCCCCTCCAGGTAGTTGGCGTAGTAGTGCGAGGCGTCGGAGGCCAGGCAAAGCCAGCCCTCGCGGGTCCGCACCCGCACCGCCTGCAAGCCTTTCGAGTGGCCGCCGATCCGGTGCACGGTGACGCCGGGCGCGACCTCGGCGTCGCCGTCGTGGAAGATCACCCGGCCGGCGAAGACGTGGCGCACCATCTCGCACACGTGCTCGGCGGTGAACGGGTGGCGCAGGTGGTCGTGACACATGCAGGGGCCGGTGGCGAAGGCCATCTCGGCGGCCTGCAGGTGGAAGGTCGCCGCCGGATAGCGGTGCAGCCCGCCGGCGTGGTCGTAGTGGAGGTGGGTGACGATGACCGTGTCGACGGTCTCGGGCGACAGGCCCAGGGGCGCCAGCGCCTCGTGCGGGGCGCGCTCGATCACCCGGCCGCGGCGGGCGCCCTCGTCGGCCTCGAAACCGGTGTCCACCAGGATCGCCCGCTCGCCCGAGCGCAGCACCCAGGTGAAGTAGTCCAGCGGCATCGGCCCGTCATGCGGGTCGCCGCCGATGAAGGCCTCGGCCCGCCTGCGCCCCGCCACCGTCCCGTAGTTCAGGGCGTAGACCTCCCAGGTCCCGTCCATGCCGTCTCCTCCCATGCGTTTTCATTGCGGGCAGAGTGGCGGGGCCGGGCCGGGATGGGAAGCCCGAAGGGCGGGCGCCCTTCGGGCGTGGCGCTCAGCGCACCGGCGGCTTGCGGTCCGCCCAGGGGCGCGCCCGCTCGAGATCGGCGCACAGCGACATCAGCATCGCGTCCTCCCCGAAGGCGGAGGCGAGCTGCACCCCGATCGGCAGCCCCTCGGCGTTCCAGTGGAGCGGAACCGAGGCCGCCGGCTGCCCCGAGACGTTGAAGGCCGCGGTGAAGGGCGAGTAGTCCGCCACGCCGCCGGGGCCGAAGCGGAACGCCTCGAAATCGCCATGGGCATGGGTGAAGCGCCCGCATTCCGCCGGCGGTTCCCCAAGGGTAGGGGTCAGCAGCACGTCCATACCTGAAAGATAGCGCGCGAAGGCGCGGCCGAAGGCGTGGATCGTCTCGATCGCCGCAAGGTAGTCGGCGCCCGAGATCGTCTCGGCCAGCCGCTTGGCGTCGAGCGCCAGCGGCTCGACCTCGCCCGGCTCGATCGGCCGGCCGCGGGCGGCCTCGATGGCCTGCAGGGTGCGCGCCGTCCCGGCCGAGATCACCCGGGCGGTGGCGCGCAGCATCCCCACCACGTCGGCCTCGGGCAGCGAGGCCTCGAACACCTCGTGGCCCATCGAGGCGAGCAGGGCGGCCGCGTCCTCGGCCGCGGTCTTCGCGTCGGCATGGATCGGGGCGCCGGTGAAGGTGGTGGTCAGATAACCGACGCGCAGCTTGCCCGGCGCCCGGTCGGCGGCCTGGGCGTAGCTGCTCTCCATCGCCGGCGCGCAGTAGGGATCGCCCGGCATCGGGCCCGAGACCACGTCCATCAGCGCCGCGTTGTCGCGCACCGACCGGGTGACGAAGCCCGCGGACGACAGCCCCGCCCAGCCCTCGCCCACGCTCGGCCCCTGGCTGATCCGCGCCCGCGTCGGCTTGAACCCGAAGAGCCCGCAGGACGAGGCCGGGATCCGGGTCGAGCCCGCCCCGTCGGAGGCATGCGCCGCCGGCAGCACCCGCGCCGCCACCGCCGCCCCCGAGCCGCCCGACGACCCGCCCGAGGTCCGGCCGAGGTTCCACGGGTTCCGCGTGGGCCCGCCGTAGACCGCGCTCTCGGTCGCCGGCCCGCAGCCGAACTCCGGCGAGGTTCCGCGCCCGAAGGTCACCAGGCCCGCGTCGCGGAGCTTCGCGTAGAAATGCGAGTCGAAGGTCGGCTGCGAGCCCGCCAGCAGCTTCGATCCCGACGAGACCGGAAAGCCCACCGCCGCCGCGCCGAGGTCCTTGAGCACGAAGGGCACGCCGCGGAACGGCCCCTCGGGCAGGCCCTCGGCGATCAGGGCGCGGGCCTTTTCGGGGACCAGGTTGACCAGGGCGTTGATCTGCGGGTTCACCCGCTCGGCGCGCGCCAGCGCCTCGTCCAGCAGCTCGGACGGCGTGACCTCGCCCCTGGCGACGAGGCCCGCGAGGGCGGTGGCGTCGAGGTCTTCGTAGGCGTCGGAGAGGGACATGGCGCAGGCTCCGCTGGCAGGTGGGACGGCCCATGATGGCCCCCAACACCCGCGGAGAAAAGATGCAACACGCCCGTATCGCTGGGAGATCCGGAGCGCCGCCTCAGTCGACGTGGCAGGCCGAGGCCTCGGCGACCCGGCCGTCGGGGCCCGGGCGCAGGGTCTCGACCGCCA
>CAXGVP010000741.1:0-2562 GCA_964013055.1 uncultured Albimonas sp. | reverse complement strand
CCGAAGGGGCCGCGCAGCCCTCGTCCCGCGCGCGTCGCAGCCAAGCCCGCCCGCAGGGCGCCTCCGGGCCGGGGAACCCGGCCCTCATGCGGAGTGCTCCAGCGCCTCGAGCACGTCGCGTTGCGGGCGCTTGCGGGTCATCGCCAGCAAAAGGCCCATGCCGATGCCGGCGGCCAGAAGGGAGGAGCCGCCGTAGCTCACGAAGGGCAGGGTCATGCCCTTGGCGGGCAGCAGGCGGATCGCCACGCCCAGGTTCACGAAGGCCTGCAGGCCGATCAGCCCGGCCATCCCGGCGCCGGCGAGACGGGCGAAGGGGTCGCGCTCCTCGGTCAGGCGGTAGAGGGCGCGGATCGGGATGAACAGGAACAGGCCGATCACCAGCACGCACAGCAGCAGGCCGTATTCCTCGGCCGCCACCGCGATGATGAAGTCGGTGTGCGCGTCGGGCAGGATGTTCTTGACCGAGCCCTCGCCGACGCCGACGCCGAAGAAGCCGCCCTCCTGGATGGCGTTGGTGGCGTAGCCGATCTGGGTGCGGGGATCGACCTCGGCCGCCAGGAACCCGTCGATGCGCCGCGCGAAGTGCTGGGAGTTCTCGTAGGCGAAGGCCCCGACCGCGGCGACGCCGCCGGCGATCCCCACCATCAGCGGCACCGAGGCGCCGGCCACGAAATACATGATCCCCCAGGTCGCCAGCAGCAGCGCCGCCTGCCCGAAGTCGGGCTGCAGCGCCAGCATCGCCGAGCAGGAGCAGGCGAGCAGGAAGCTCAGGAACTTGCCCGGAGGGCCCCGGCGGTCGAAGGTCGCGGCCATCACCCAGGCCGCGCAGCCCACGAAGGCGGGTTTCAGGAACTCCGACGGCTGCACCGTCAGCACGCCGAGCGAGACCCAGCGGATCGCGCCCTTGCCGAAGTCGGTGCCGATCACCGGCAGCGCGAGGCAGGTCAGCAGCGCGCCGACGAAGCCCACCACCGCGAGCCGGCGCACGGTCCTCACGTCCTGCATCGAGATGCCGACCATCAGCGCCATGCCGAGCGTGGCGAAGGCCGCCTGGCGGATCACGAAGTAGAAGGGCGGCAGGCCCAGCCGCTCGGCCAGCGGGGCCGAGGCCGCCATGCCCACCACCAGCCCGATCACGATCAGGCCCAGCACCGCGCCCACCGTCCAGCGGTCGACGGTGCGCCACCAGCGGGTCAGGATCGGCTCGGACGAGCGGGCGGCGGCGACGTGGCCGAAGACCATCTCGGTCATGCGGGATCCTCCTCAAGCGCGGGCAGGCCGGCGGCGCGGCGGGCGAGGGCGCGGAACACGTCTCCGCGGTGCTCGAAACTCTTGAACTGGTCGAAGCTGGCGCAGGCGGGGGAGAGCAGCACCGCCTCTCCCGGCTGCGCGTCCTCGGCGGCGCGGGCGACGGCCGTTTCCAGATCGCCGCAGATCACATGGGGCGTGTCGCCGAGGGTCTTTGCAAAGTCCTCCGCCGCCTCGCCGATCAGATAGGCGCAGGCGATGCGGTCGAAGAGCGGCGCGAGCGGCGCGATGCCGCCGGCCTTGGGCACGCCGCCCGCGATCCAGCGCACGCGGGGCCAGGCGAGCAGCGCCTTCTCGGCCGCGTCCGCGTTGGTGGCCTTGCTGTCGTTGACGAAGCTCACGCCGTCCGTCTCCGCCACCAGCTCCAGCCGGTGAGGCAGCCCCGGAAAAGTCTTCAGCGCCGCCTCGATCGCCCGCGGCGCCAGCCCCAGCGCCCGGCAGGCCGCCCAGGCGGCGCAGGCGTTCTGGTGGTTGTGCGCGCCCTTCAGCGTCGCGAGATCCCGCAGGTCGACCGAGGCGACCTGCTTGCCGCGCCGCGTCTCCGCCAGGAAGCCTTTGCGGGCCGTCACCGCCCAGGCCTCGCCCGGCAATTTTCGGGACAGCGACAGGCCGATGATGCCGTCGTCCTCGCCCCCCCTGCCCCGCATCCGGTCGGCGAGGAAGCGGCCCTCGGGCTCGTCGAGACCGATGATCGCGCGCTCGGGCGCGCCCGCCTCGAACAGGCGCGCCTTGGCGGCGAAGTAGCCTCCCCGCCCGCCGTGGCGGTCGAGGTGATCGTCGGAGAGGTTGAGGAACACCGCCACGTCGGGGGCGAGCCTGCGGGCGAGCTCCAGCTGGTAGGATGAAAGCTCCAGCACCAGCACCTCGCCGTCGTGGAACGGCTCGAACCCCAGCACGCCACGGCCGATGTTGCCGCCGACCTGGGCGGGAACGCCCGCGGCCTCGAGGATGTGGCCGATCAGGGCGGTGGTGGTCGACTTGCCGTTCGAGCCGGTGATGCAGACCACGCGGGGCGGCGCGTCGAAGCTGTCGAAGTCCTCGTCGGCCAGCGCGCGGAACAGCAGCCCCACGTCGTTGTCCACCGGCGCCCCATGCGCCCAGGCCTGCTCCACCGCCTTGTGCGGGGTCGGGTAGAGGGCGGGAATGCCGGGCGAGACGCAGAGCAGCGCCAACCCCTCCTCCCACGCGCGGTCGCGGGAGAGGTCGGCGATCTCGAACCCCTCCGCCTCCGCGGCCGCGCAGGCGGCCTCGCCG
>CAXGVP010000740.1:0-2563 GCA_964013055.1 uncultured Albimonas sp. | reverse complement strand
AAGAAGCTGGTCGAGAAGGAGCGTCCCGAGGTCTGGGACATCCTCGACGAGGTGATCCGCGAGCACCCGGTTCTGCTGAACCGCGCGCCGACCCTGCACCGTCTCGGCATCCAGGCCTTCGAGCCGGTGCTGATCGAGGGCAAGGCGATCCAGCTTCACCCGCTGGTCTGCTCGGCCTTCAACGCGGACTTCGACGGCGACCAGATGGCCGTGCACGTTCCCCTCTCGCTGGAAGCCCAGCTCGAGGCGCGCGTGCTGATGATGTCGACGAACAACGTTCTGTCGCCCGCCAACGGCAAGCCGATCATCGTGCCGTCGCAGGACATGATCCTCGGCCTCTACTACATCTCCATCGCCCGCGAAGGCCTGCCCGGCGAGGGCATGGTCTTCGGCTCGATCGACGAGGTGGAGCATGCGCTGGCCGCCGGGATCGTGCAGATGCACACCAAGATCCAGGCCCGCGTCCGCCAGATCAACCCGGAGACGGGCGAGCCCGAGGTGAAGCGGTTCGAGACGACGCCGGGCCGCCTGCGCCTCGGTCAGCTCCTGCCGATGAACGCCAAGACCCCGTTCGACCTGGTCAACCGCCTGCTTCGCAAGAAGGAGGTCGGCGAGGTGATCGACACCGTCTACCGCCACTGCGGTCAGAAGGAGTCGGTGATCTTCTGCGACCGGATCATGGGCCTGGGCTTCACCGAAGCGTTCAAGGCCGGCATCTCGTTCGGCAAGGACGACATGGTGATCCCCGACACCAAGTGGCCGATCGTCAACGAGACGCGCGAGCTGGTGAAGGAGTTCGAGCAGCAGTACCTCGACGGCCTGATCACCCAGGGCGAGAAGTACAACAAGGTGGTCGACACCTGGGCGAAGTGCACCGACCGGGTCGCGGCCGAGATGATGTCCGAGATCCAGGCCGTGCGCCGGGATGATGCGGGCATGGAGCTCGAGCCCAACTCGATCTACATGATGTCCCACTCGGGCGCCCGCGGCTCGCCCACCCAGATGCGTCAGCTGGCGGCCATGCGCGGCCTGATGGCCAAGCCCTCGGGCGAGATCATCGAGACGCCGATCACCTCGAACTTCAAGGAAGGCCTGACCGTGCTCGAGTACTTCAACTCGACCCACGGCGCCCGCAAGGGCCTGGCCGACACCGCGCTGAAGACCGCCAACTCGGGCTACCTGACCCGTCGTCTCGTCGACGTGGCGCAGGACTGCATCGTGCGGCAGTTCGACTGCGGCACCGACAAGGGCATCCAGGCGTCCGCCGTGGTCGACGGCGGCGAGACCATCGCCTCGCTGGCCGAGCGGATCCTGGGCCGCGTGCCGGTGGACGACGTGATCGAGCCGGTCTCGGGCGAGGTGATCCACCCCGCCGGCACGATGATCGAGGAGCACCACGCCGACGCCATCGAAGAGGCCGGCGTGCAGACGGTGCACATCCGCTCGCCCCTGACCTGCGAGCTGCAGGACGGCGTCTGCGTGCAGTGCTACGGCCGCGATCTGGCCCGCGGCACGCAGGTGAACGAGGGCGAGGCGGTGGGCATCATCGCCGCGCAGTCGATCGGCGAGCCCGGCACCCAGCTGACGATGCGGACCTTCCACATCGGCGGCGCGGCGAACGTGGCCGACAACTCCTTCATGGAGTCCAGCCACGAGGGCGAGCTGGAGTTCCGCAACCGCAACCTGATCACCGATCAGGACGGCAACATCGTCGTGCTGGGCCGCAACATGACCCTCGCGATCATGGACAAGCGGGGCGAGATCCCGGTCGAGCGGGCCACCTTCAAGCTGCCCTACGGCGCCCGTCTGCTGGTGGCGGAAGGGGACCAGATCGCGCGCGGCCAGAAGCTGGCCGAGTGGGATCCCTACACCCTGCCGATCATCGCCGAGAAGGCGGGCCGCGCGCGGTTCGTCGACCTCAATCTCGGGGTCTCGGTGCGCGAGGTGACGGACGATGCGACCGGCATCTCCCAGCGCATCGTGATCGACTGGCGCTCGGCCCCCAAGGGGAACGAGCTGAAGCCCGAGATCCTGGTGCTGAACCCCGAGACGGGTGAACCCGTGCGGCTGGAGAACGGCAACCCGGCGCACTACCCGATGTCGGTGGACGCGATCCTCTCGATCGAGGACGGCCAGGACATCCGGGTCGGCGATGTGCTGGCGCGTATCCCCCGCGAGGGCGCGAAGACCAAGGACATCACCGGCGGTCTGCCGCGTGTGGCCGAGCTGTTCGAGGCCCGGCGGCCGAAGGACCACGCGGTCATCGCCGAGGTGGACGGCACGGTGAAGTTCGGCCGCGACTACAAGAACAAGCGGCGGATCACCATCGAGCCCGCGGACGAGAGCCTCGACCCCGTCGAGTACCTCGTGCCCAAGGGCAAGCACATCGGCGTCCAGGAGGGCGACTTCATCCAGAAGGGCGAGTACCTGCTGGACGGTCACCCGGCCCCGCATGACATCCTGCGGATCCTGGGCATCGAGGCGCTGGCCGACTACCTGGTCAACGAGGTGCAGGACGTCTATCGACTGCAGGGCGTGAAGATCAACGACAAGCACATCGAGG
>CAXGVP010000739.1:0-2568 GCA_964013055.1 uncultured Albimonas sp. | reverse complement strand
GTGGGCGATGCCCTTTGGGCGGGCGATGCGAAGGCCCTCGATGACCTGGCCGAGCGCCATGGCAAGGCCGCCCCCGAGATCACCCGCGAAGTCATCACAAAGGGAACCGAACGCCGGCGACGACTCGGCCACTACTCGGCGGCCATGTTCCATTACGGCAAGGAGTGGTATTGGGGCGCTGATCGCTTCTACCACCTGGAGCAGCGACTCATCGCCCTCGGCGCCCGCCGCGACCGAGGGACCCCGTCGCCGGCCGCGACCGAGCGACCCCTTTGCCGGCCGCGACCCCATCGCCCTGCGGGCCCGGCTGACCCCGGGGCCAGCCGCAGCCGCATGACCGTGGCGCTGGGCGGCGCCGGCGGTCCGCAGAGCGCGCCGCAGCCGGGGGACCGGCGGCCCGGCCGCCTCGGGAGGACTGCGGCCCGGCCTCCAGCGGGTGATCGGCGCCCCGTCGCCCTCGCCGTCCGCGGTTGCACCGCGATCCCGCCTTCCCGCCGCCCGTTTCGCAGGGCAGGGTCTGCGCTCCCGCCCCCGCCGCAGGGCGGAGCCCCCCCGTCCGGCCAGGAGACGCCGCCGCTTGATCGACGCCTCGCCCGAGCCTGCGCGCCCGCGCCATGCCCGCCCCGCCGGCGCCTCGCCCTTCGCGGCCCTGCGCCCGGGGCGTCTGGACGCGCTGGCGGCGGCGGCGATCCTCGCCGCCTTCGCGCTGATCCGCGTCGCGGCCTGGCAGGGCGGGCTGGCGGTCGATCCCACGGTGGTCGACGGGCTGTGGCAGAACCTGACGCTGGCCGAGCTCGACGCCGACCTGTGGGGCGCGCTGGCCGGGCTGCATTCGCAGCCGCCGCTGTGGAACCTGGTGCTGGGGCTGTTCGTGAAGGCCTGCGGGCCGGACGCCTTCTGCGTCAGCCAGGGGCTGCTGGCGCTGCACATGGCGCTGACGCCGGTCATCGCCGGCCTGACCTGGGCGACGCTGCGGCTGGCGGGCGTGGCGCGGGGGCTCGCCTGGGGCGCGGCGGCGCTGTTCGCGCTGTCCCCGGGGCCGCTGTTCTACGAGACCTTCGCCCTCTACGCCCAGCTGAGCTGTGCGCTCGCCGCGGGCGGCGCCTTCGCGCTCGCCGTCTTCGCCCGCGGGGCGCGGGGCGGGGCGGTCGCGGCGCTGGTCCTCTCGGCGCTGGCCTGCCTGACCTGGCCGCTGTTCCACCCGGCCTGGATGCTCGTGACCCTCGCGGCCCTGGTCCTGGTCGACCGCCGCGCCGCCCTGCGCCCCGGCCTGCTGGCAGTCTTCGCCGTGACCCTGGCGCTGGCGCTGGCGCCCTCGGCCTGGAACTACCATCGCCACGGGCTGTTCTCGAACGGCTCGTGGATGGGGCTGAACCTCGCCCAGACGCTCCCTTGGCTGAGCCCCGAGCAGCAGGAGCGCTGCCTGTTCCGCGGCGTGATCGAGGACATCGAGCAGGCCCACCGCGACGGCCGCCTCCCCGGCCCCGCGGCCGCGCGCGACAAGTCGGTGCACGACCCCGCCATCATCCCCCGCTCGCGCGAGTGCGTGGGGATGGCGCTCTCCGAGATCCGGTCCCACCCCGGCCGCTGGCTGACCGAGCGGGCCGGGTCGCTGGTGCGCTCGCATCGCCTGTGGAGCTGGGAGTACTGGAACTACGCCCCCATCGGCTGGGAGCGGATGCCGGTCCCCGACAAGTCCCGCACCCCGCCGCACTGGGCGCAGGGGACCGAGGGCTGGGGCTCCTTCGCGCTGTTCGCGCTGACCGGGGCGGGGGCGGCGGGGGCGCTGGCCTGCGGGCTGCTGGGCCGGCGGAGGGGGCTGGCGATGGCGCTGATGCTGCAGATCGCGGCCTTCACCGCGGCGTCCCACATCGCCAACGGCGAGGAGCAGAACCGCATGCGCCACACGATCGCCCCGCACTGGCTGATGGTCGCGGCCCTTGGCGCCGAGCGCCCGGCGTCCTGAGCCCGACGCGCCTGCGGCGAGCTGCCTGTGGCGAGCCGCTGCCCGCGATCCACCGCCCGCCACCCGCCTGCCGTGGCCCATGGGCCGGAGCGCGCAGGCCAGCGCCGGCAGACCCTGGCCCCGGACCGCAACCGGCAGACCGTGACCGTCAGGCCGGGGCCCACAGGCGGGGGCCCGCTCTGCAGGTCGAACCCCGTGGCGAGTGGCCGATACCTGAAGTCCGAGGGCGAGCCCCTCGCGGCCGGCGCCCCGGCTGCGGCGCGCCGCCTCCTGGGGGCGACGGGACGGCGCCCCTTGGGCGCCCGTCGTCTCGGAGGCGCGCCCCGGGCCTGACCCGGGGCCGCTCCCCGCAGCCGACGCCGGGAACTGACGGGGAGGCTGCGCGGGTCGGCGGCGGCGTAGACCCTCCGCCTCGGTCCCATCCCGGACCCGGGGCAGGAGGCCCCGGGTCAGGCCCGGGGCGCCTGCGACGCCGGCCGCTCGCGGTCCCGGGCCGGAGGCCCGGGACCGATCTCCGCCCGCGGCGCCGGGCTCAGCGGTTGCCGCGGGGGGCGAAGCGGCCGGCCTCGGCGGCGGCGGTGGAAAGGGCGCGGGCCTTGTTC
>CAXGVP010000738.1:0-2575 GCA_964013055.1 uncultured Albimonas sp. | reverse complement strand
CCCGGCCCGCCCGTGCCGGCGACGCGGAGGACGCGCCGACCGTGCCCGCCAATGGGCGGAGCGGTCGAGGGCGGCGATCCCGGGAACGGCGATCTTCGGTTGCGGCCGGGGACTGCGGCGGGGGCTTCAGGCTCGGGGCAGGGCGGTCGCCGGGCCGCGCATCGAGGCCGCCGCAGGCGCGGGCGCAAGGGCGAGCGACCGGCGGGCTTGCGCAGGGGGCCGCGGATGGGCCAGAACCGGTCCGCGCCAGGGTGAGTGGCCGAGCGGTCGAAGGCATCCGTCTTGAAAACGGACGAGCCCGAGAGGGTTCCGCGGGTTCGAATCCCGCCTCACCCGCGCGCCGGTCGGCAAGGCCCGAGCCTGCCCCTCGCGCCGAGGCGCCTGCCGTTCGTGCAGGCCCGCTGTCCGTGAAGGGAAGGATCTCGTCGCCGATGGCGCAGCCCCCGCTTTCGCGGGGATGGCCGCGCCGCCGCTTTCGCGGGCAGGACGAGCGCCGCAGACCGGCGACGCGCCGGTCGCCCCGGGGGGCCGAGCGATGCGGGGCGCGCCGCGGCTCCGCGCAGGACGCACGACGGATTTCGGAGCGCATGGGGGTCTGGAAGCGGGACCGGCCGCATGCGCTCCTTGCGTGGCAGGAAGCGCGGGGGCCCGGTCCGGCGCGGGCGAGGCCGCGCAGGGGGAGTGCCCCCGGACAGGGGGCTGCCGCCGGGCGCCCGCGAGGGACGCCCGGCGGCGGACGCTCAGGCGAGGGCGATGTTGATCGCGCTCTCGCGGCCGTCGCGGCCCGATTCGACGTCGTAGGTGACCTTCTGGGCGTCCGACAGGCCCGAGAGGCCGGCCCGCTCGACGGCGGAGATGTGGACGAAGACGTCCCGCCCGCCGGACTCAGGCTCGATGAAGCCGAAACCCTTGGTGGAATTGAACCATTTCACGGTGCCATTGGCCATGACCGTGTCTCCTCAAGTGTTGCCGCCCGCAGGATGCGGCGACCCGGCAAAGTCAGTCTGGATCGATCAACTGATTACCGGGATGAACCGAGGCAGAGGCTCGAAGAGAACAACGATAGCCCGGCACAGGTGGGGCGCCGGGCCGGGAAACGCAAGGCCGACGTGGGCGCCCGGCCGATTTTCCGCTCCGGTCGCGCAAATCGTCCGCGCCGATTGACATCGCCGGCCGGCGGCCTCACCTTGGCGCCACGTCATCGCTCTGCCGCGTGAGCAGGCGGGTCCCGGACCCGCGCCCGGCCTTGACCGACCGTTTTCCCAGATCACGAGGGGGGGACGCCGCCCGAGGCGGCTCCTGGCGCAATTCGGCGCCGGAGCGTTCGCACGGACGCATCCACCGGGCCGACGCCCCGCGTCCGCCGGAGACGCCGGACCGCCGTCCGGCACAGGACCTACATGACCTTCGACGAACTCGGGCTCAACGCCCGCATGGTCGCCCGCCTCGCAGGCCTGGGGCTGAGCGAGCCCACGCCGATCCAGGCGCAGGCGATCCCGCAGGCGCTGGAAGGGCGCGACGTGCTGGGCGTCGCGCAGACCGGCACCGGCAAGACCGCGGCCTTCGGCATCCCGCTGGTGGTGTCGCTGTCGCGACGGCCCGAGCCGCGCGCCCCGCGCTCGGCCCGCGGGCTGGTGCTGGCGCCGACGCGCGAGCTCGCCGACCAGATCGTGCTCAGCCTGCAGGGGCTGACCGCGGACCTGCGCATCCTGGCGGTCGTGGGCGGCCGCTCGATCAACGTGCAGGCGCAGAAGCTCTCGCGCGGGGTCGACATCCTGGTGGCGACGCCGGGCCGGCTGGTCGACCTGATGGACCGCGAGGCCGCGGACCTCTCCCCCACGCGCTTCCTGGTGCTGGACGAGGCGGACCAGATGCTCGACCTCGGCTTCGCCCCCGCGCTGCGCCGCATCGTGGCGAGCCTGGGCGCGCCGCGCCAGACGATGCTGTTCTCGGCCACCCTGCCCGCGGCGACGGCGGAGCTGGCGCACGACTTCCTCTCCGACCCCGTCCGGATCGAGGCGACGCCGCCGGGCCAGGTGGCCGACCGGCTCGCCCACGCGGTCCACTTCGTCGCCGAGGAGGCCAAGCCGGCGCTGCTTGCGCGGCTTCTGGGCGCGCATCGCGACGAGCGGGCGCTGGTCTTCGCGCGCACCCGCGCAGGGACCGAGCAGCTGATGAAGCGGCTGGCCAAGGCCGGGTTCGCGGCCGCCTCGCTCCATGGCGACAAGACCCAGGGCCAGCGCGACCGGGCGCTGCAGGCGTTCCGCGACGGCGCGGCGCGCGTGCTGGTGGCCACCGACGTGGCCGCGCGCGGGATCGACGTGCCCGACGTGGGGCATGTCTACAACTACGACCTGCCGACCGCGCCCGAGACCTATGTCCATCGCATCGGCCGCACCGCGCGGGCCGGGCGCGCGGGCCGCGCCGTCGCCTTCTGCTCGCCGGCCGAGATGGAGGCGCTGGCGGAGATCGAGACGACGCTGGGCCTGCGCGTGGAGATCGCGGGCGGCAGGCCCTGGGGCGCCGGCGACGGCGGCGCCCGGTCGCCGGGCTCGCGCTCGCCCGCCTCCCGGGC
>CAXGVP010000737.1:0-2575 GCA_964013055.1 uncultured Albimonas sp. | reverse complement strand
GCTCGGCCGCCCCTGGACCCTGGAGACGGTCGAGGCGGCCCTCCCGGCCTATGCCGTGGACTATCAGCCGATGTCCGACATGCGCGCCTCGGCCGAATACCGGCTGCGGGCCGCGCAGAACCTGCTTCTGAAGACATTCCACGAAACCACTGACCGCGCGGCTAAAACTCGCCTCGTTGATGCGGAGGCGCTGGCATGAACGCCCCCTCGCGGCCGCTGTCGACGAAAACCGCGATCGAGGGCGGCGTCCGCGCGCCCCGACGCCATGACTCCGGCCACAAGCACGTCGCGGGCTCGGCCACCTATGTCGACGACATCCCCACGCCGTCGGACTGCCTGTCGGTCGCCTTCGGCCTGTCGTCCAAGGCCCGCGCGCGCATCGTCTCGCTGGACCTCGGCCCCGTGCTCGCCGCCCCGGGCGTGGTCGATGTCCTTGTGGCGAAAGACATTCCCGGCGCAAACGACGTCTCCCCCAACGCCGTCCACGAGCCGCTGCTGGCAGAGGACGGCGAGGTCTTCTTCGTCGGCCAGCCGATCTTCGCGGTGATCGCGACCACCCACCTCGCCGCCCGCAAGGCCGCCCGCCTCGCGCAGATCGAGTGGGAGGAGCTGCCCGCCATCCTCACCGTCGAGGAGGCCGTCGCGGCCGACAGCCTGTTCGAGCCCCCCTACGTCATGCAGCGCGGCGACGCCGAGGCCGCCCTCGCCGCCGCCCCGAAGGTCATCGAGGGTTCGATCGGCATCGGCGGCCAGGAGCATTTCTACCTGGAGTCTCAAGCCGCTCTGGCCGTTCCCGGAGAGGACGGCGACGTCACGATCCACTGCTCCTCCCAGCACCCGACCGAGATCCAGCACAAGGTCGCCGAGAACCTCGGCGTCCCCTTCCACGCGGTCACCGTCGAGGTGCGCCGCATGGGCGGCGGCTTCGGCGGCAAGGAGAGCCAGGGCAACGCGCTCGCCGCGATCTGCGCCGTCGCCGCCAAGCGCCTGAACCGCCCGGTGAAAATGCGCTACGACCGCGACGACGACATGCAGATCACCGGCAAGCGCCACGGGTTCCGCATCGACTATCGCGTGGGCGTCGACGCCGAGGGCCGGATCCTGGGCATCCACTTCGACCAGATGGCCCATTGCGGCTGGTCGCTGGACCTCTCGATGCCCGTTGCCGACCGCGCGATGTTCCACGCCGACAACGCCTACTATCTGCCCAACGCTTATATCCGGTCTTATCGTTGCCGGACAAACACCTGCTCCAACACCGCTTTCCGGGGGTTCGGCGGGCCGCAGGGCATGGTGGGGATCGAGCGCGTGCTCGACCACATCGCCTTCGAGCTGGGGCGGGAGCCGGCCGAGATCCGGGCCCTGAACTACTACGACCGCCCCGGCGGCGCGCGCGTCACGACCCCCTACCACATGGAGGTCGAGGACAACGTCATCCACGCGGTGACCGAGCAGCTTCTCGCCTCCTCCGACTACGCCGCCCGGCGCGCGAAGATCAAGGAATTCAACGCGCAAAGCCCCGTTCTCAAGAAGGGACTTGCGTTCACGCCGGTAAAGTTCGGCATCTCCTTCACCCTGACCTGGATGAACCAGGCCTCGGCGCTGGTGCACATCTACACCGACGGCTCGGTCCACCTGAACCACGGCGGCACCGAGATGGGCCAGGGCCTGTTCGTGAAGGTCGCCCAGGTCGCGGCGGAAGTCTTCCAGATCGACCTCGACCGGGTGAAGATCACCGCCACCAACACCGGCAAGAGCGCCAACACCGCCCCCACCGCCGCCAGCTCCGGCAGCGATATCAACGGGATGGCGGTCAAGAACGCCTGCGAGCAGATCAGGGACCGCCTCGCAGCCTTCGCCGCCGAGCGCTTCCAGACCACGCCCTCTCAGGTCCGCTTCCTGCCCGGCCGCGTGCAGGCCGGCGAGGCAGAGATCGCCTTCGACGAGCTCGTCTCCCAGGCGTTCATGGCGCGCGTGTCGCTGTCGGCGACCAGCCACTACGCGACCCCGAAGATCCACTGGGACCGCGCCGCCGCCCGCGGCCGGCCGTTCTACTACTTCGCCTACGGCGCGGCCGTCACCGAGGTCACCATCGACACGCTGACCGGCGAATACCGCTTCGACCGCGCCGACATCCTCCACGACGTCGGCCGCTCCCTGAACCCGGCCATCGACCTCGGTCAGATCGAGGGCGGCTACATCCAGGGCCTCGGCTGGCTGACGATGGAGGAGCTGTTCTGGGACGACGCGGGCCGCCTGCGCACCCATGCGCCCTCGACCTACAAGATCCCCACCGCCTCGGACCGGCCGGAGATGTCGATCGAGCTTTTCGACAACGAGAACCGGGAAGAGACGATCTTCCGCTCGAAGGCCGTCGGCGAACCGCCTCTGATGCTTGGGATTTCCGCGTTCCTGGCCCTGTCCGACGCAGTCGCCGCCTGCGGCGACGGCACGATCTACCCCGACCTCGACGCCCCCGCCACGCCCGAGCGCGTGCTGCGCGCCGTCGACCATGTGCGCGGCCGCGCCTGGCAGCCGGCGCCGTACGCTTCAGTCTCGGATACGGAAACGACAC
>CAXGVP010000736.1:0-2579 GCA_964013055.1 uncultured Albimonas sp. | reverse complement strand
CGCTTCAGCTACAAGATCGTGCCGCAGGACGAATACTACGATGCCTACCGCGAGCAGTGGCTGAACAGCTACGATGCGCTCGAAGCCTATCGCCGCGCCGGCATCGAGACCCCGTCGGCCCCGCCGGAAGGCTGGGACAACTGAGCCGGACCTCCGGCACCCTGCCCCGGAACGCCTGACTTAAGCTCAACGTCTTGGCGGGCTCGCTCCCGCTGCGCCTGTCGCTTGAGCTGCGCCCGACCTGCGCCGCGCCAATATCACGGCGGAACCACGTCCCGACCGGGACCGTCCCTTGATCGCGCGATCCTCAAGCGGTGCTCCCACCCTGACGGCTTCCGCCGGATCCGAGCGCGCAACGCAGGCGCCCGAAAGGACAGCGCTCCTTTTGCGCGCCCTCCCCCACCATCACGAAACCGCAAGCCCGGCTTGAATACCCGACAACTCCGCGTAGGTTCTCTGCACTTGGGGTTCAGACAGGGATTTTGCCGATGAAGAGACTCGCCGCGGCCCTCACGCTTGCCGCCGTCACGCTCACCGCGCCGCCAGCGCTGGCCGAGGAGACCGCCACCCCGGTCACCGACTTCACCCTCGACAATGGCATGGAGGTCGTGGTCATCGAGGACCACCGCGCCCCGGTCGTGGTGCACATGGTCTGGTACCGGGCAGGCTCTGCCGACGAGACCGCCGGCACCTCGGGCGTGGCCCACTTCCTCGAGCACCTGCTCTTCAAGGGCACCGAGACGATGGAAGCGGGCGAGTTCTCCAGGGTGGTGGCAGAGAATGGCGGCACCGACAACGCCTTCACCTCTTACGATCAGACCGCCTACTTCCAGCGCATCGCCGCCGATCGGCTGGGCCTGATGATGCAGATGGAGGCCGACCGCATGGTCAACCTCCAGCTCGACGAGGACGACATCCTGACCGAGCGCGACGTGATCATCGAAGAGCGCAACATGCGGGTCGAGAACGACCCCTCGGCGCTGATGCGCGAGCAGATGGGGGCGGCGCTCTATCAGAACCACCGCTACGGCGTGCCGATCATCGGCTGGCGCCACGAGATGGAAGCGCTCGACCTTGAGGCCGCCACCAGCTTCTACCAGCGTCACTACGCCCCCAACAACGCCATCCTGATCGTCGCCGGCGACGTCACCCCCGACGAGGTCCGCGCGCTCGCCGAAGAGCACTACGCCCCGATCCCCGCCAATCCCGAGGTCGGCGCCCCGCGCCTGCGCCCGCAGGAGCCCCCGCAGCTTGCCGAGCGCCGGCTGGTCTACCGCGACCCCCGCGTCGCGCAGCCCTACCTGATGCGCCGCTACCTCGCCCCCGAGCGCGACCCCGGCGACCAGCGCACCGCCGCCGCCCTCACCCTGCTCGACGAGATCCTCGGCAGCGGCCAGACCTCGGTTCTGAACCGTGACCTTCAGTTCGACGCGCAGGTCGCGCTGCACACCGGCAGCTACTATGACGGCACCTCCTACGACACGTCGAGCTTCACGCTGATCGTCGTGCCCGCCGCCGATGTCAGCCTCGAAGACGCCGAGGCCGCCCTCGACACGGCTTTGGCGAATTTCCTCGAGGAAGGCGTCGATGCCGATCAGCTCGACCGCATCAAGTTCCAGCTCAACGCCGATCTGGTCTACCAGCAGGACAGCACCCAGTCGCTGGCACGGCGCTACGGCGGCGCGCTGACGGCGGGACTGACGATCGAGGACGTGCAGGCCTGGCCCGAGATCCTGCAGTCGATCACTGCCGAGGAGATCGTCGAAGCGGCCCGGCAGGTCTTCGACGCCAAGCAATCGGTCACCGGCTACCTGATGGCCGAAGAGGCCGCCGACGCCCCCCAGCAGGAGGTCTCGCAATGAAACCGCTCTTCGCCGCCGTCTTCAGCCTGTTCTTCGCCGCGCCCGCGCTCGCGGCCACCGACATCCAGACCGTCGAGACCCCGATGGGTTTCAACGCCTGGCTGGTCGAGGAACCGTCGATCCCCTTCACCTCACTCGAGATCCGCTTTCGCGGCGGCACCTCGCTCGACGCGCCCGGCAAGCGTGGCGCCACAAACCTCATGGTGGGACTGCTCGAGGAAGGCGCGGGCGACCTGGACGCCCGCGGCTTCGCCGAGGCGCGAGACGCGCTCGCGGCCAGCTTCCGCTACGATTCCGGACCCGATTCGATCTCGGTCTCGGCGCGCTTTCTCACCGAGAACCGCGATGAGGCCGTGGCCTTGCTGCGCCAGAGCCTGGTCGACCCGCGCTTCGACGAAGACGCGCTCGAGCGCGTCCGCGCCCAGGTGCTCTCGGGCATCCGCAGCGATGCGCGCGATCCCGACGCCATTGCCAACGCCCGGTTCGACGAGATGGTGTTCGGCAATCATCCCTACGGCTCCCAGCCTTCGGGCACCGAAGAGAGCGTCGGCGCCCTGACCCGCGACGACATCGTCGCCGCCCATGAGGCCACCATGACCCGCGACCGGGTCTACATCGCCGCCGCCGGCGACATCTCGCCCGACGCGCTCGCCACGCTGATCGACGATCTGCTGGGCGATCTGCCCGCGACCGGCGCGCCGCTGCCTGCCGATATCG
>CAXGVP010000735.1:0-2582 GCA_964013055.1 uncultured Albimonas sp. | reverse complement strand
CCGCCGGCATCATCCGCGATCCGGGCGATCCCGATCCCGTGGCCCCCGGCGCCCGCCAGCACGCGGTGCAGGAGCTGCCCTTCGACACGCTCGTCTACCTGCTCGGCAGCCGCTACTGCGACACCGACCTGCTGTCGGACGAGGCCTGGCGGCGCTTCGGCGCCAGCGAGCCGGGCTGGAGCCGGGTCCAGGCGATCTGCGACTTCGTCCATGGCGCCATCGCCTTCGACTACATGTCGGCCGACGCGACGCGCACCGCCTCGCAGGCGCTGTCGGGGGGGCGCGGGGTCTGCCGCGACTTCACCCACCTGGGCATCGCGCTGTGCCGCTGCATGAACATTCCCGCGCGATACTGCACCGGCTATCTGAGCGACATCGGAGAGCCGCTGCCCCACCCCGCCGGCGACTTCGCGGCCTGGATGGAGGTGTTCCTCGACGGCCGCTGGCGGGTGTTCGATCCGCGCAACAACACCCGGCGCTACGCCCGCATCCTGGTGGCCCGCGGGCGCGACGCGGCCGACGTGCCGCTGACCCAGACCTTCGGGCCCAACACGCTGACCGACTTCCAGGTCTGGACCGACGAGATCGCCCCCGCCCCCGCCCCCGCCCCCGCCTCCGTCCCGGGCGCGGGCTGAGCGGACATGGCGCGGATCTCGATCGACCACCGCACGACCTACCGCTATGCGGGCCCCGTGCGCCTCGGCCCGCATCGGCTGATGCTGCGCCCGCGGGAGACCCGCGACCTGCGGCTGATCTCCTTCGAGCTCGAGATCTCGCCCCCCGCCACGGTGACCTGGGCGCATGACGTGGCGGGGAACTCGGTCGCGGAGGCGAGCTTCAAGGGCGCGGCCGACAGGCTGGAGATCCGCTCGCGCACGGTCGTGGACCTGACCGCGAGCGCCTGGCCGGTGTTCGCGATCTCGGCCTCGGCCGCCAGCTACCCGTTCCGCTACTCCGCCTGCGACCGCACCGACCTCGGCGCGCTGGCGCGGCCGCAATACGCCGACCGGAGCGGCCGCCTGGCGGCCTGGGTCGAGGGGTTCGTGATGCGCCGGCCGACGGACACGCTGTCGCTGCTCAAGGACGTGGCGAACGGCGTGGCCGCGCGCATCGCCTACCAGAGCCGGGACGCCGAGGGCACGCAGGGCCCGCTGGAGACGCTGGACCGGGGGTGGGGGTCGTGCCGCGACTTCGCGGTCCTGTTCGCCGAGTCGGTCCGCACCCTGGGCTTCGGGGCGCGGCTGGTGTCGGGCTACCTCCACGACCCCGACGGCGAGGCGTTCGGACGGACGGCGAGCGGCTCGACCCACGCCTGGGTGGAGGTCTTCGTCCCCGGCGCGGGCTGGATCGCGTTCGACCCCACCAACCGGGCGGTGGGCTCGGCGAACCTGGCGCCGGTCTCGGTCGCGCGCCGGATCGAGCAGGTGGCCCCCGTCACCGGCAGCTTCGTCGGCGCCCGCGGCGACCTGACCGCGATGGACGTCGAGGTCGCCGTCGCCGCCTGCCCGTAGCCCTCGCCCCGAAGCCCGGCGACCCGATCCTCTGGGGCGAGTCCGGCTGGGCTGCCGACACACGACGCCGGGCCGGACCCCGAGATCCGCCGCCGTGCGCGCCGAGCCGCGCAGGCGCGCGTCGCCGGGACCGCCTGGCGGCAGTCGAACCGCTCGGGCCATCGCGACGCCCCGTCGGCCGGCCGAGCGCGTCATGGCCGAAGCAGGGCGGCCCGGACCCGCGAAGCGCCCTGCCCGTCCGGGACGGGGGGGCGGCTCTGCGGAGGATCTCCTCGGCCTGGCGCGAGGCGCGACGCTGCCGCTCCGGCGCCTCCATCTTCTCGGTTGCAGGCCGGTATGGGGACGCGTTCTCGATTTCGAGGCCGCCGTGTCCGCGGTGGTCGGCCGAGAGCGAATTCATCGACGTCATTCGGCGGCGCCGGCGCAATGTCGACCCTCCGCGGGCGTGGGCGGCGGGCGCGGGATGGCGATCGTCGGCCATGCCCCGCGCGGCGGAGCGCGCGGTTCAGTCCCCCTGATCAGCCGCCGGCCGCCGCGCGGCGGCGGGTCTGGCCGGGGGGTTCGTTGAAGATCCGGCGGTAGGCGCGGTTGAAGGCGGCCTCGGAGTGGTAGCCCAGGTCGGCGCCGATGGCCGAGACCGGGGCCGCCGTCTCCAGCAGGGCGCGGCGGGCGAGGCGCATCCGCCAGCCGGCCAGGTAGTGCATCGCAGGCGTTCCCACCAGCGCCGAGAACCGCGCCGCGAAGGACGAGCGCGACATGCCCGCGACGCCGGCCAGCGCCTCCAGCGTCCAGGGACGGGCCGGCGCGCGGTGGATCGCCAGCAACGCCCGGCCGATCTGCGGGTCGCGCGCCGCGCGCAGCCAGCCGTGGCCGGCGGCGGCGTCCGAGGTCAGCCAGCGCCGGATCGCCTCGATCATCACCACGTCGGCGAGGCGCGTGACCACCGTCTCGCCGCCCGGGCGCAGCTCGCGCGCCTCGCGGGCGATGAACTGCAGCGTGCCCTGCAGCCAGCCGCCGGCGTCCTCCTCCCACGGGTCGGCGGTAGTGTTCAGCACTGCCACGGCCACAGCG
>CAXGVP010000734.1:0-2588 GCA_964013055.1 uncultured Albimonas sp. | reverse complement strand
CCGCCTGTTCGGCGACGAGACCGCGCCGACCCAGGCCGAGGGTCCGGTGGTCGACGGCGTCAACGCCCAGGTCGTCTACCAGGAGAATGATGTCAACGGCGTACCGCGCCTGATCGACGCCAACGGCGCGGTCGCGGTCTCGCACCCCGGCGTGGACGATTTCTCGGGCGGCTCGATCCTGCTGGCCTCGGTGCTCGCCTCGGCGCCGCTGATCGACCAGATCCTCGCCCCCGACGACCTGACCCAGGACGTGCTGGGCCTGCGCCAGACGGCGCGCATCTGGATCCTCGAGGACACGGTCTACGCCGACGGGACCGTTGTCGGCGAGATCGTCTCCGACGGTCTCCAGCAACGCCCGTTCGAGATCCGCCTCGCCGACGGCGTCCAGGCCGAGACGGTCGAGCTGCTGATCGAGAACCTCACCTACCGCAATCTCTCCGACGATCCGCTGGAGGACCGCCGCCTGCGCCTGTCGGTGACCGACGGCGAGGGCGGCGCCTCGACGCCGATCTTCATCGACGTGACGGTGGTCCCCACCCCCGACGGCGCGCAGCCGGTGGGCGGGACCTCGGACGCCTCGGGCGGGCTGCCCTCGACCGCGGATCCCGCGATGGCGACGCTGACGGCGACCGAGGGCGACTTCGTGGTCGCCTTCGCCAGCAACGGCGAGATCCACGCCCAGCGCTACGACGCCTTCGGCAACAAGCTCGCGATCGACGGCGGGGCGCTGGAGTCGGGCGTCTCCGACCTGCTCAGGATCGACGGCGACTTCGGCGCCGACAGCTCGGTCGAGCTGGCGGCCCTGTCGGACGGCGGCTTCCTGGCGGTCTACACCTCCGCCGGCGGGACCTATCCGATCTACGACGAGATCGTCGCCCGGCGCTTCGACGCCTCCGGCGCAGCCGTCGCCCTGGACGGATCCGCGCTCGCCCCGGGCGAGAGCGGCGAGGCCGTCGTCGACGAGGTGACCGGCGGCTGGCAGTCCCAGCCCGTCGCGGTCGAGCTTGCGGGCGGCGAGATCGCCTTCGCCTGGACCTCCGACGGCAACTACGGCTCGGGCGACGGATCGACCTATGCTGTCTCGACCCGGCTGTGGGTCCCGGGGTCCGGCTTCGGGACCGAGGCCATCGCCAACACCTACACCACCGGCACCCAGGACCAGCCCGCGATCGCGGCCCTGGCCGACGGCGGCTACGTGCTGACCTGGCGCTCCTACGGGCAGGACGGATCCGGCGCGGGCGTGCAGGCGCAGCGCTTCGACGCGACCGGCGCCAAGGCGGGCCCCGAATTCCAGGTCAACGCCTCCACGCAGGGCGAACAGTTCCAGCCGCGGGTGATCGCGCTCAAGAACGGAACCCTCGTCTTCACCTGGACCGACGACCGCGCGGACCTGTCCTCGAACGGCGTCTACGCCCGGATCTTCGAGGCGGACGGGACGCCGCTCTCCGACGCCTTCCGGGTCAACGACCAGCGCGCGAGCGCCCAGGACCAGCCGGCGGCCGTGGCGCTCGACACCGGCGGCTTCGCCATCGCCTTCCGCGGCTACAGCGCCGACGGGGGCTACTACGACGTCTACGTCCAGCAGTACGACGCCGACGGGGCCCGCGTGGACAGCCAGCTCCGGGTCAACGCCGACAACCAGCCGGACTACGCCTATCAGTACGACCCGGCGCTGACCGCCCTGCCCGGCGGCGGCTTTGCGGTCTCCTGGGAGGGCTCGGTCGGGGTGCAGGTGTTCGGCAACGACGCCCCCGACGTCTCGCCCGTCGCCGCCTCGGGCTTCGAGGACACGCCCCTCGTGCTGGGGGTGGGGATCTTCGACGCCGGCTTCGCCGACGACGACGGCCAGACCCTGCAGGCGATCCGCATCAACACCCTGCCCGCCAGCGGCACGCTCCGCTTCGACGGCTCGCCGGTCACGCCGGGGCTCGAGGTTTCGCGCGCGGACCTGATCGCGGGCAAGCTGGTCTACCTCGGCGCGCCCGACGTCTACGGAACGGACGACTTCCTGTGGTCGGCCTCCGACGGGCTCGCTTTCTCGGAAGGCGTGGTCGAGGCCACCATCACCCTGGCCCCGGTCAACGACGCGCCCGGGCTCGAGGCCGGGCCCGACGGCGCTACGACCGAGGGCGCCGCCTTCTCCCGCGCCCTGTCGCTCAGCGACCCCGACGCCGACCTGCGCCACTTCACCGTGGACTACGGCGACGGCAGCCCGGTCGAGACCTTCAACTCCGCCGCCTCGGCTCCTTCGCTGAGCCATGTCTACGCGCTCGAGGGGACCTACACCGTCACCGTGACCGTCGACGACGGCGCGGGCGAGGCGAACTCGATCGAGACCGACAGCTTCACGCTCGTCGTGGGCAACGCCCCGCCGGTTGCGCGCGACGACCTCTTCGACCTCTCCGAAGATGCGGCCTCGGTCAGCGGCAACCTGCTCGCCAGCAACGGCTACGGCGCGGATTCCGACCCCGGCGGCGATCCGCTGGAGGTGACTGCGGTCAACGGCGACCCCGCGCAGGTGGGCGTCGCGATCACGCTCGCCTCCGGCGCGCAGGTCACGGTCAACGCTGACGGTTCCACCAGCTACG
>CAXGVP010000733.1:0-2588 GCA_964013055.1 uncultured Albimonas sp. | reverse complement strand
TGGACCGCGGCCGCGTCGCCCCGAAGGTCCAGGTCGACCTGGCGGCCCTGCGGGTCGAAGACCAGCGTCGGCAGGTCCGGCTCCGCCGCCAGCGCCGCATGCAGGGCGGCCGCGACCTCGGGCAGCGGGCCGAGGGCGATCAGGCGGGGGCCTGCGAAGGCGGCATGGGGGGCGAGGTCGCTCATGGTTCCGATCCGGGTCCGGGGGGCGTGAGCGCCTCTTGCCCCGCCGCCTCGGTCATGTCAATTACACCCGGGTGAAAATAGAGGACCGGGTCATGCGCAAGGCGGACCGCAAGGCGGCGATGGCCGCATGGAAGGACGCGAAGCGCCGCGCCGGCGTCTGGCTGGTGCGCTGCGAGGCGACGGGAGAGGCCTGGGTCGGGGCCGGCCGGGACCTCGCGGCCGCACGCAATCGCTTTGACTTTTCAATGCGTCAGGGCTCGCCCCTGCATCCCCACATGAGGCCGGCCCTGACCACTCACGGCGGCGAGGCCTTCGCCTTCGAGGAGGTCGAGGCCCTTCCCGAGACCCTGGACGAGATCGCCGTGCCGCGGGAACTCAAGACCCGTCGCGCCGCGGCGGCCGAGCGGCTGGGCGCCAAGGCGATCTGAGGCGCGCCGCGCGAAGATCGCCTGCCAACCCACTCGCCACAATGGACTTTTCGCAGCCCCGCAGAAAATGTCCAGGGAGCGGGAGGCTGCTGACAGATCGCTGTCAGCACGGGGGCGTCATGGTGGGTCTCAAGGGCGGCGACGCGCCGCCCGGCCCTTCCATGGAGCTTCAAGATGATCCTGCATCTGCATCCGTTCTCTCAGAATTCCCGTCGGGTGGCGGCGGTGCTCAACTGCGCGGGCCTGGACTGGGAGCCGCGGGAGGTCGACCTGCGCACCGGCGCGCAGCGCAGCCCGGAGTTCCTGGCCCTGAACCCCAACGGCCAGATCCCGGTGCTGGAGGACGGCGACCTGGCGATCTGCGAGTCGATGGCGATCCTGCGCCACATCTGCCGGACCCGCGGGCTGGACGCCTGGTATCCCGAGGACCCGGCCCTGCGGGCGTTGGTGGACCAGTGGCTCGACTGGACCCAGTGCCGCTTCGCCCGCCCCACCACCCTGGTGTTCTTCAACACCGTGATCGCCGACCCCGAGGAAACCGCCCACCTGATCGCCGAGGGCAAGCGCCTGCTCGACGAACTCGCCCCGATCCTCGAGGGCGCGCTGGACGGGCGCGCGTGGCTGGTGGGCGAGGGGCCCACGATCGCCGACCTGGCGCTGGTCGCCTGCCTCCAGAACCTGGAGTTCGTCGGCGCCCGGCCCTCTGCCCCGGCCATCGACGCCTGGTTCGCGCGGGTCAACGCGCTGGAGGGGGTGCGCGCCGCCCTGCCCGTGCCGTTCCTGGCTCGGATCCCGGCGGCGGCGTGAGCGGATGGCCCCGGGGGACGCCCCGGGGCCGGTCCGATCAATCCTCGAAATCCTCCTCGTCGCCCTCGCCCTCGCCGGCGATGGCGACGCGGGCGCCGCCGCGGGTGACGGTGGCGACGCCCAGGCTCTTGAGCTTGCGGTGCAGGGCCGAGCGCTCCATCCCCACGAAGGCGGCGGTGCGCGAGATGTTGCCGCCGAAGCGGTTGATCTGGGCGATCAGGTAGTCGCGCTCGAACAGCTCGCGCGCCTCGCGCAGCGGCAGGGTCGCCATGGCCGGCGACAGGATCGCGCCGCCGTCGGCGGGATCGCCCGCGGTCAGGGGCAGCTCGTCGGGCGAGATCTCGCCGCCGCCTGCGCCCAGGATCAGCACCTGTTCCATCACGTTGCGCAGTTGGCGCACGTTGCCGGGCCAGTTCTGCGTCTGCAGCAGCGCGGCCGCATCGGGCGAGAGCCGGCGCAGCGGCAGGCCCTCGGTCTTCGCCAGCCGGGCGAGGAAGTGGTTGGCCAGGACGGGGATGTCCTCGCGCAGGGCGGCCAGCGAGGGCGTCTCCAGCGGCACCACCGACAGGCGGTGGAACAGGTCCTCGCGGAAGCGGCCGGCCTGGATCAGGGACTGCAGGTCGCGGGTGGTCGCCGAGATCACCCGCACGTCCGTCTGCACCATGTCCGAGCCGCCGACCCGCGCGAACCGCTGGTCGACCAGCACGCGGAGGACCTTGGAATGGGCGCCGGCCGGCATCTCGGCCACCTCGTCGAGGAACAGGGTGCCGCCGGAGGCCTTCTCGAACAGGCCCGGGACCACGGCCCCGTCCTCCCGTTCGCGGCCGAACAGGGTCTCCTCCATCTTCGCGGGCTCGATGTTGGCCGAGTTGAGCACCACGAAGGGGGCGCGGGCGCGGTCGGAATGGGTGTGGATGTAGCGCGCCGCCACCTCCTTGCCCGATCCCGGCGGGCCCGAGAGCAGCACGCGGCTGGCGGTGCGCGCCACCCGGTCGAGCTTCTGGCGCAGCGCCACGATGGCGTGGGAGGCGCCGATGATCTCGGCCTGGAAGCGGTCGGCTTCCTGCAGGGAGGCGATCTCGCGGCGCAGGCGCGAGGCCTCCAGCGCGCGGGTCGAGACCAGCATCAGCTGGTCGGTGGTGAAGGGCTTCTCGATGAAGTCGTAGGC
>CAXGVP010000732.1:0-2597 GCA_964013055.1 uncultured Albimonas sp. | reverse complement strand
CGCCGCCCGCCGCGGAGCGTGTGCCCCGGGCCTGACCCGGGGCCTCTCGCGGTTCGCCCCGCGCGCCGACGGCACGGGGTGGGCGCGGCCTCGCCGTCCTCCCGCCGATCCGCCGCCGGGCGGGGGGCGCCGTGGGGGCGGGAGGCCCGGGGGAGCGGCCGGGGTCGCGGCGTCAACAGTCGCGCAGGCTTGGCTGCGAGGGGCTTTCCGGGGGCGGGGGCGGTTGGGAATTCGATAACCATCTTCGGGGCTTGGACCCCGGTTCCGTCAACTCCCCCTTCACTCCCGGCGGGCTATCTCCCTCCTCGGTGGAGTGGAAACGGCCGGAACGGATCTCCGGCCCTGGATGGGAGCAGCACTATGAACACCGTGACCAAACTGGCCCCGCGGCGGATCGAGGCGGCCCTGGATCTCGAGGCGCTCAAGGCGCTGGAATCCGCGCTGGGCCCCGACGAGTGCGCCGAGCTGGTGGACGACGGCCTGCTGGAGGCGACCGACCGCCTGGTGGCCATCGAGCGCGCGCTGGACGAAGAGTCCTGGACCCGCCTGGCCCGTCTCTCGCGGGAGCTGGCCGCCATCGCGCCGCGCATCGGCCTGACCGCGCTGGCCCTGCAGGCCGAGTCGCTCGAGGACTGCTGCCAGTGCCTCGACCGCACCGCCGCCCATGCCGTCGGCCAGCGCCTGCTGCGCTGCGGCGAGGCCGCGCTCTCGGCCAGCCTGCTGCGCCCCGCCGGCTGACCGCAGCCCCAAGTCCTCGCGACCCTGACCGGGCGCGCCGAGATCCCCTCGGCGCGCCCGTCCGCCGTCCGCCGTCAGCCGCCGTTGATCTTGCGGCGCAGCTTGGCCATGCCCGCCAGCCAGCGGTCGTAGTTCGACGCCTTGTTGGCCATGTAGTCGCGCACCTGGGCGTGGGGGAGAATCAGGAAGCTTTCCGCCTCCAGCCCCTCGATCACGCTCTGGGCGACGTCGTCGGGGCTCAGCACCCCGTCGACCCCCTGGGCGCCGCCCTCGAGCCCGCGCAGCATCTCGGTGTCGACGCCCTGCGGGCAGAGGACGCTGACCCGGATGCCGTCGTCGCGATGGGTGATCGCCAGCGACTCGGCGAAGCCGATCGCGGCGTGCTTGGTGGCGGCGTAGACCGCCCCGTCGATCTGGCTGAGCAGCCCCGCGGCCGAGACCGTGTGCAGGAACCAGCCCCCGCCCCGCGCCGCCATCTTCGGGGCCAGCAGGCGGGCGGCGCGCACATGGGCCATGACGTTGATCTCCCAGCCCTTCCGCCAGGCCTCGTCGGGAGAGCTCGCCGCCTGCCCGATCACCGGATCCGCCCAGCCGACGCCGGCGTTGGAGCACCACAGGCCCACCGGGCCGGCCTGGTCTTCGGCGAAGGCGACCAGCGCCGCGAGCCGGGCGGGGTCGGAGACGTCGCAGGGGAAGGCGAGGCCGCCGATCTCGGCCGCCACCCGCTCGCTGCGGGCGGGATCGAGGTCGGAGACCACCACCTTCGCGGCGCCTTCGGCGGCGAATCGGCGGGCCAGCCCCTCGCCGATGCCGCCGCCCGCGCCCGTCACCACCACGACCTTGTCCGCGACCTTCATGCCCGGCTCCTCCCTTGCGCCCGCCGACCTTGCGCGGCGGATCCCGCCCCCTTTGCAGCGGATCGGGGGGCGGGAGGCAAGGGGTGGGCGATGACCAAAGCGCGAGACAAGCGCGCTTGACACGCGCTCATGTGCGCATCATACATGAAGCACGCCTCAAACGCGCTTCTGACCCGTTCTCTCAAGGATCGTCCGATGACCGCTCCGACCTACTCCATCCACGGACTGACCTTCGATCAGGTCGCCGCGATCAATGCGCTGCTCGGGCGCGACGCCGCCCCGACGCCGTCCCCGACCGCGACCGGGGCGCTGGTCGAGGAGATCGAGAAGGCGCTCGACATCCAGCCGCTGAACCGCCAGCGCGAGCTGATCCTGCGGGCGCTGCTGGAGCGGGCCGCCGACGACTGGACGCCCTTCGCCGAGATCGTGAGCCGCTTCGAGGCCGAGGGCCTGAGCCGCGACCAGGCCCAGGCCGGCCTGCGGGACCTGTCGTGGCAGATGTCGCACCTGCCGCAGGCCTGCATCGCCGCCCTGCCCCAGAAGATCGAGGCGCTGGCCGAGAAATCGCGATCGAGCGGCGTGACCTCCTACCGGCTGACCCCGGCGGGGCGCGAGGCGACGGGGCGCTTCCTGGCGCGTCAGCCCGGGCGCTGAGGGGGGGACTCGTCCCAGGCCGCCGCGCGCGGCTCGCCCGCCAGGAACCCCCGCATCGCCGCCAGGCGCCCGGCGGCGAAGTCGAGGAAGGCGCGCACGCGGGGCGCGCGCCGCAGGTCGGGGTGGGTGAGCAGCCACAGGCCGGTGGCGAGCTCCGGCTCCGGCGGGCCCAGCCGGCGCAGGTCGAGCCGCCCGTCCCCCACGAAGCAGGGCAGGAAGCCGACGCCCCCGCCCTGGCCGATCGCCTCGGCCATGGCCACGACCGAGTTCACCCGCCAGGCCGCCTCGCCCCCCGGCGCCCGGGCCCGGGTCAGCGCCGCGGCGGGCAGGTCCGAGAGCTCGTCCGAG
>CAXGVP010000731.1:0-2599 GCA_964013055.1 uncultured Albimonas sp. | reverse complement strand
GCGCGCAGAAGGCGACGGCCACCGCCTCGCCCGGGCGGCGCCCGAAGATCTTCCGCGCGCCCAGGTAGCCGACGCCGAAGGCGACCAGCCCGCCCCCGTAGAAGGCGATCAGCGGCGCGGCCTTGAAGTTGTCCGCCAGGTCCAGCCGCGCCACGCCCGAGAACAGCAGGCACGGGATGGCGATGCCGGTGCAGAACTTCAGCAGGACGTCGACGTCCGCGTCCTTCAGCAGCCCGAGGCGCGAGGCGATGTAGCCCAGCCCCACGATCACGAACACGGGCAGGACGATCAGCAGGATGTCGAGCATCAGGCGGGGACTCGCGAAAGGGAGGATCGCCCCCGGCCCGCGTCGCCCCGGGCCTGACCCGGGGCCTGCGGCGGACGGCCGGGCGCGGCCGGGAGAAGGACGGCGGGGCGGAGGGCGGCGGACCGCCCCGTCCGCGCGGCAGGCGCGGCGGCGGCGGGTGCGGGGGGCGGGGGGCGGAGGGCGGCCGGGGCCTTGCGCGCGCGGGGCGCGGGGGCGGCCGCCTCAGACCTCAAAGGACAGGACCATGCCGTCGAAGGCGGGGTCGACGTTGTCGGGCGTCTCTTCGCGCATCCGCTCGTAGTCGAGGTCGACATGCATGTTGGTCAGCACGCCGCGGCGCACGCCCGAGCGCTCGATCCACTCCAGCGTCTGCTCGAGGTGGGAGTGCGTGGGATGGGGCGTGTAGCGCAGGGCGTCGACCACCCAGGTGTCGGCGCCCTCGACCTCGGCCCAGGCCTCGTCGGACATGGCCGAGACGTCGGGGAGGTAGGCCAGCGGCCCCATCCGGAAGCCCAGCGCGTCGATCGAGCCGTGGCGCACCTTGAAGGGCCGGAACACGATGTCGCCGCCGTCGCCCCAGATCGTCGTCGGCCCGTCGATGGTCTTGAGGTTCAGGATCGGCGGATAGGGCGACCCTTCGGGCTGCACGAAGGCGTAGCCGAAGCGGGAGATCAGGCTCTCCTGCGTTTCGGGGTTGGCCCAGACCGGCAGGCGCTTGCGGCGGTTGAAGACGATCATCCGCAGGTCGTCGAGCCCGTGGATGTGGTCGGCATGCTCATGGGTGAAGATCACCCCGTCGAGCAGGCCGATGCCGGCGTCCAGCAGCTGCTGGCGCATGTCGGGGCCGGTGTCGATCAGCACGCGGGTGATGCCCTGCCCGGGCTCCTCCCGCTCGACCAGCATGGCGCAGCGGCGGCGGCGGTTCCTGGGGTTGAGCGGATCGCAGGCGCCCCAGACGTCGCCCAGGCGCGGCACGCCCCCGGACGAGCCGCAGCCCAGGATGGTGAAGCGCAGGTCGGCCATGCTCAGGCGGCCTTCAGGTTCTGGGCGGACCAGGCGGCCGCCTTGGCGAAGAGGCGGTCGAAGTTCGCGGAGGTGGCGGCGGCGAAGTCCTCGGTCGAGAGGCCGAAGACCTCGGCCCCGACCTGGGCGGTCATCGCGGTATAGGCCGGCTCGTTGCGCTTGCCGCGCCTGGGCTTGGGCGCGAGGTAGGGGCTGTCGGTCTCGACCAGGATCCGGTCGAGGGGGGCCGCGGCGAAGATGTCGCGCAGCTCCTGGGATTTCGGAAAGGTCGCGATCCCGGACATCGAGAGATGGAAACCGAGCGCCAGCATGTCCTCGGCCAGCTTCGCGCCAGAGGAGAAGCAGTGCATCACGCAGTCGAACGCGCCGGCTGCGTGCTCCTCGGTGAGGATGCGGGTCATGTCGGCGTCGGCGTCGCGGCTGTGGATGATCAGCGGCAGGCCGGTGCGCCGCGCGGCCTCGCAATGCAGGCGCAGGCTCTGCTGCTGCACGTCCCTGGTCTCGGCCGAATAGTGGTAGTCCAGCCCGGTCTCGCCGATCCCGACCATCTTGGGGTGGCGGGCGATCGCCTCCAGCGCCTCGACGGTGGGCACGGGCTCCTCGTGGACGTGAAGCGGATGCAGGCCGCAGGCGTAGAGGACCGGGGCATGCGCCTCGGCGATGGCGCGGACCTTCGGCTCGGCGGCCAGCGTGGTGGCGATCGAGACCATCCGCGTCACCCCGGCGGCGACGGCGCGGGCGATCACGTCGTCAAGCTCGCCCTCGAAGGTGGGGAAGTCCAGGTGGCAATGGCTGTCGACGAGCGCGGGGGGCAAAAGCGGCTCCGGGGATTGTCTCTCAGGCGGGCGGAGGGCCCTGCAGCGCCGCGGCCCTGCGGGCGCAGGCGTCCAGCGCCGCAAAGGTATCGAGGATGATCCGGTCGGGGTCAAGGTTGACGGCGCGCGCGCGGGCGGCGCGCGCGGGAATGTCCTGCGCGGCCTCCGCCCAGACCCGCGCCTGGCCGGGATGGGCCGAGAGCCGGGCGGCCAGCGCCGCTTCCCCCGGCGCGGCTTCGGGCGCCATCGGCCGCCCGGCGCCGGCGCGGGCCATGCGCGCGAGCAGCAGCTCCACCAGCCGCAGCGAGGCGTCGAGCCTCGGCGCGTTGTCGCGGCCCGTGACGGTGGCGGCCCAGTCGTGGAACTCCGCCCGGTCCATGCCCGGCGCGCCGGAGGCCATGCGCACCAGCCGCGCATAAAGCTTCGGCCCGCCCTCGGCCGCGAGCCGCAACGC
>CAXGVP010000730.1:0-2601 GCA_964013055.1 uncultured Albimonas sp. | reverse complement strand
TCGGTGGGCTGGTACTATTTCGCGCTGCCCGCCGCCTCGGACCTGCTCGACGGGCGCGAGCGCGGCTCGGTCACGCTGATCGACCAGGCGGGGCAGGTCTTCGCCTGGCGCGGCGACCAGTTCGGCGGCGCCCTGCGGGCGGGCGAGATGTCTCCCCACCTCGTCCACGGCGTGGTGGCGGCCGAGGACCGGCGCTTCTATTCGCATTTCGGCATCGACCCGCTGGGCCTCGCCCGCGCGATGGCCGTCAACATCCGCGCCGGCGGCCTGGTGCAGGGCGGCTCGACCCTGACCCAGCAGACCGCCAAGAACGTGTTCCTGACCAACGAGCGCAGCCTGGAGCGCAAGCTCAAGGAGCTGCCGATGGCGCTGGCCATGGAGCTCAAGTACACCAAGGAGGAGATCCTCTCGATCTACCTCAACCGGGTCTATCTCGGCGCCGGCGCCTACGGGTTCGAGGCCGCCGCCCAGCGCTATTTCGGCAAGTCCGCGCGCGAGGTGACCCCGGCCGAGGCCGCGATGCTCGCGGGGCTGCTCAAGGCGCCGTCGCGCTATGCGCCGACCTCCGACCTCGCCACCGCCCAGAACCGCGCCAACGTGATCGTGGGGCTGATGGAGGAGCAGGACTACCTCACCAAGGCCCAGGCCGACGCCGCGCGCGCGCGGCCGGCCGAGCTCTCGCAGGCCGCCTCCGACCGGGCGGGGGGGGCCTTCGCCGACTGGGTGATGGAATCCGGCCCCGCCTGGCTGACCCGCGACACTACCGAGGACGTGCGCATCCGCACCACCTTCGACCGCCGCGCCCAGCTCGCGGCCGAGGCGGCCGTGCGCTCGGTCTTCGAGGAGAACGTGCGCGAGGGCTCCGACGCCCAGGCCGCGCTGGTGGTGATGACCCCCGACGGCGCGGTGCGCGCCATCGTGGGCGGGCGCAACCCCACCGGGCTCGGGGGCCAGTTCAACCGCGCCACCCAGGCCCTGCGCCAGACCGGCTCGGCCTTCAAGCCGGTGGTCTACGCGGCGGCGCTGGAGGCCGGCGCCTCGCCGGCCGACATCGTGCGCGACGAGCCGATCACCATCAAGGGCTGGAGCCCGTCGAACTACAAGGACGAGCGCTTCGGGCGGATGACCCTGTCGGACGCGCTGGCGAAGTCCGTGAACACCATCGCCGTGCGCACCGCCGTCGAGACCGGCCTGCCGGCGGTGCGCCGCATGGCCGCCGACATGGGCATGACCGCAGAGCTCGCCCCCGGCCCCGCCATCGCGCTGGGCACCTCGGAGGCGACGCTGCTCGACATGACCGGCGTCTACGCCACCATCGCCCACGGCGGCCTGAAGACCGAGCCCTGGGGGATCGAGAGCGTCAGCCTGCGGGGCGAGAGCTCGCCCCTGATGACCCACTCGGGCGGCGAGGGCCCCCGCGCGATGTCCGAGCGCACCGCGCGCCGGCTGACGGGCATGATGCAGCGGGTGATCGAGGCCGGCACGGGCCGCCGCGCCCAGCTCGACGGGCGGGAGGCGGCGGGCAAGACCGGCACCACCCAGGCCGCCCGCGACGCCTGGTTCATCGGCTTCACGGCGGACTATGTGGTGGGCGTGTGGATGGGCTACGACGACAACACGCCGCTGACCGGCGTCACCGGCGGCGGCCTGCCGGCGGAGATCTGGCGGCGCGCGATGCTGGGCCTGCACGAGGGCCTGCCGATGCGCGAACTTGACAGCGAGCGTCCGGCCGGGGCAAGCGGAGCGCCGGCCGTGGCCTCCTCTTCCGGCGGGAGCGACGGCGGAGCCGGCACCCGCGCGCGCGGCGCGATCGAGGAAGGCCTCGGCGCCGTGGGCAGCTTCATCGCGGGGGTGGTGGATTCCATCGCCTCGGGCGGCGGCGGCGGCGGGCGGTCCAATCCGGGCGCCGAGCCATGGAACCAGAACCCGACCGCCGACCGGTGATCGGCGACGGGCGTTGACAAGGCCGGCGCGCGCAGGCGCCGGGCCGCGAAGGTGGGGGCGAGCGTGAACGACGACGACGAGGCCGGCCGGTCGCATGCACGGCCGATGGCGCGGATCAGCACCCGCGACAAGCGCCGCAACCGCCGCCGCAAGAGCAAGTACAACCGCCCCCTGCTGTCGGTTCCGCACGGCATGGTGGCGCTGTTCCTGCTTCTGGGCGTGGGCTTCGCCTTCGGCATGGCCAAGGGGCTGATGTCGGGCGATCCGATGACCCTGAACGCGGCGGACACGCAGCGCCTGTCGGGCGTGAACCTGCCCGGCGTCGCCCCCCAGCGCGCCGCGCGCCCGGTGGGCATTTCCCAGATCCTGATCTGGCTCTACCTGTTCGGCACCCCGATCCTGTTCGCGATCCAGCGCGCCTTCATGTGGCGCTACACGCTGACCAACGCGAAGTACCTGATGATGTCCGGCCTCGCGGTCTGGGTCGTCGTCATCGCCGTGGTGCTCGTCGCCAGCGTCTGAGCCGCCGAAAAAGCCACCGAAAAAGTCGCCGGACAAGCCCGGCGAACAAGGCGGCGTCTGCCGTGCCCGGGGACCGTTGCGGCTGGATCGCGCGCCGCGCCCCCAGGGGTGCGCGCCGGGCTTGACCCGGGGCCT
>CAXGVP010000729.1:0-2601 GCA_964013055.1 uncultured Albimonas sp. | reverse complement strand
CGCTGGGCATCGTCTACGCCACCGACGCGGTCGCCGAGCCAGACGTGTCGGTCCTCGGAACCTTCCCCGAGGGCTCGCACCCGCCCATCGTCTACCCCGCCGCCCGGCTGGCCGACGCGGGCGAGACCGCCGCCCGGTTCCTGGCCTTCCTGCAGGGCCCCCAGGCCCGCGCCGCCTTCGAGCGCCAGGGCTTCGCGATCATCCCCGCCCCCCGCGCCCCCGGCGCCGACGGGTGAGCTGGCTTCCCGGCCCCGAGGCGCTGCAGGCGCTGGCGCTGTCGCTGAAGGTCTCGGCCTGGGCGACGGCGGGATCCCTGCCCTTTGCCCTGCTGGCGGCCCACGCGCTGGCCCGCTGGCGCTTCCCGGGGCGGGGCCTGCTGAACGGGCTGGTGCACCTGCCGCTGGTGCTGCCGCCGGTCGTGACGGGCTGGCTGCTGCTGACGGTCTTCGGAACCCGCGGCCCCGTCGGGGGCCTGCTGGCCGAGATCGGCATCGTCTTCGCCTTCCGCTGGACCGGCGCCGCGCTGGCCGCCGCCGTGATGGCCTTCCCGCTGATGGTCCGCGCCATCCGCCTCTCGATCGAAGCGGTCGACCCGAAGCTGGAGCAGGCCGCCGGCACCCTCGGCGCCTCCCGCCCCTGGATCTTCGCCACCGTCACCCTGCCCCTGATCCTGCCCGGCATCCTCGCCGGCGCGGTTCTGGCCTTCGCCAAGGCGATGGGCGAGTTCGGGGCGACGATCACCTTCGTCTCCAACATCCCCGGCGAGACCCGCACCCTGCCCAGCGCCATCTACGCCTTCCTGCAGACCCCGGGCGGCGAGTCCCAGGCCCTCGCCCTCGCCGGCATCTCCGTGGCGGTGGCGATGGGGGCCCTGCTGGTCTCAGAGCTGGTCGCCACGCGCGTCGCCGCCCGGGTGCGGGGCGCCTGATGCTGTCGGTCTCCCTGCGCCACCGGTTCGAAACCTTCGCCCTGGACGCCGAGTTCCAGGCCCCCCCCGGCATCACCGTCCTCTTCGGCCGCTCCGGCTCGGGCAAGAGCACCATCGTCAACGCGGTCGCCGGCCTCTTCGCCCCCGACGCCGGCCGGATCGAGGTCGACGGCCGCATCCTCTTCGACGCCGCCCGGGGCGTGAACCTTCCCCCCCACCGCCGGCGCCTCGGCTATGTCTTCCAGGAGGGGCGGCTGTTCCCCCACCTCTCGGTGCGCCGCAACCTCCTCTACGGCCGCTGGTTCGCGCCCCGCAAGGCGCCGCGGGCGGAATTCGACCGGGTCGTCGAGATGCTCGGCATCGGCCCCCTGCTGGAGCGTCGCCCCGGCGCCCTCTCCGGCGGAGAAAAACAGCGGGTGGCCATCGGCCGGGCCCTCCTGGCCTCCCCCCGCCTGATCCTCGCCGACGAGCCGCTGGCCGCCCTCGACGAGGCCCGCAAGGCCGAGATCCTCCCCTATTTCGAGCGTCTGCGCGACGAGGCGACGGCCCCGATCCTCTACGTCTCCCATTCCGCGGCCGAGGTCGCGCGTCTCGCCACCACCGTCGTCGCCCTGCAATCCGGCCGCGTGATCCGCCAGGGCCCCGCAGCGGAGGTGCTGGGCGACCCCTCCGTCGCCCCCACCGGCGTGCGCGGCGTGGGCGCGGTGCTCGAGGCCCGCGTCGCCGCCCACCACGCAGACGGGCTGAGCGAGCTCGACGCCGCCGGCGACCGCCTGTTCCTGCCGAAGGTCCCGCACCCCCCCGGCGCCACGGTTCGCGTGCGCATGGCCGCCTCCGAGGTCATGCTCTCGCTGGCCCCCCCGCGCGGCATCTCCGCCCTCAACATCCTCCCCGGCACGGTCGAGGCGATCCACGACGGCCAGGGACCCGGGACCATCGTCTCGGTCCGCACCCGCGCCGGCACGGTGCTGGCCCGCGTCACCCGCCGCTCGGCCGAGGCCCTGTCCCTCGCCCCCGGCCTGCCCGTCCACGCCATCGTCAAGACGGTGGCCATCGCCCCCGAGGACGTGGGAGGAGACCCCCACCCCGCCCCGCAGGAGCCCCTCCGATGAGCGACCCGTCCGCCCCCCTCCCCTTCGGCGCCGTGCGTCCCGGCGAGACCACGGTCGCCCCGCCCGAGACGCCCGACGCCGGGGTCTTCTTCCTCGGCCGCATCCGCACGCCGTGGGCCGAGCCCTCCGACTGCCCCAAGGGCGGCGACCGCGACGCGGGCCCCGAGTGCCGCATCGAGCTCGACCCGCGCTGGGCGCCGCTCCTCGAAGGGGTCGCCGGGAAGCAGCGCCTCCTGATCCTCTACTGGATGCACCACGCCCGCCGCGACCTCGCGACCCAGCGCCGCCGCGGCGAGGGCCCGGTGCGCGGGACCTTCGCCCTGCGCTCGCCGATGCGCCCCAACCCGATCGCGGCCTCCGAGGTGGCGCTGGTCCGCATCGAGGCCACGACCCTGATCGTCCGCGGCCTCGACTGCATCGACGGCACCCCCGTCCTCGACATCAAGCCCGCCTGACCGCCCCCCGCGCCGCCGCCCGCCCCAGGCGCCCGGCGCAGCGCCCGCCGCCCCTCGCAAAGCGCCTGTTCTCCGGAGCCGTCCATCGCGGATGCCGATCAGAGCG
>CAXGVP010000728.1:0-2602 GCA_964013055.1 uncultured Albimonas sp. | reverse complement strand
CCGTCCATCGCGGATGCCGATCAGAGCGACTCGCCCCCTCCGGTCAAGGATCGCGAAGCGACCGCGCTTGCGCGGCTTGTCCTTGACCGGAGGGGGCCGAGTCGCTCAGGCAGGCCAGAAGCGACGGACGGCTCCGGAGAACAGGCGCGGCTTGTTCTTGGGTGAGCTCCCGAAGCGGCCTTCGCGGGCGCCAGCCCGCCTGCGCGCGAAGCGCGCGCATGCCAGGCCCGCCCGCAGGGCGCCTACGCGCCTCGGAGCCCGCCCGTCCCCGCCCCGCCCGTCCCCGCATCGTAGGCCTTCTGCGCCTCGAGCACCGCCTCCATGTTGCGCTCCGCCCAATGCGCCAGCGCCTCCATGGTCTCGGTCAGGGTCCGCCCCAGCGGGGTCAGCGAATACTCGACCGTCACCGGCACCGTCGCGAAGGCCCGGCGCGAGACCAGCCCATCGCGCTCCAGCTTCTTGAGCGTCGCCGACAGCACCTTCTGCGAGATCCCCTCGATGTCGCGCCTCAGGGCGTTGAACCGCACCGGCCCCGGCTTCAGCCGGTCCAGGATCAGCACCGACCACTTGTCCGCCAGCCGGTCCAGCACCATCCGCGTCGGACAGGCCTGCGCATAGACGTCCCACGGCCTCTCCATCCTCGTCTCCTTCTTCGCCGCGACCGGTCGCCCCGGGGTCGCCTGGTTACCGGAAAGTGCCTTCTTACGCGCCCTCCGCCGAGCCCCTATGTAACCCACGGAAACAAGGTTTCCAATGGATACCATAAGCCCAAGGAGGCTCCTCATGCCCGGCAAGATCCTCGTCCTCGGCGCCGGCGGCGTCGTCGGCCGCCCCCTGGTCCGCGCCCTCGTCGCGAAGGGCGAACCGGTGCGCGCCGCCACCCGCGACGGCCGCCCGGTCGAGGGCGCCGAGGGCGTCGCCTTCGACTTCGCCGACCCCGCCACCTTCGCCCCCGCCTTCGAGGGCGTCGACCGCCTTTATCTGCTGCTGCCCGGCGGCTACGTGGCGATCACCGAACTGCTTCTGCCGGTGGTGGCCTTCGCCGCCGCCCGCGGCGTGAAGGGGGTGATGCAGAGCGTCTTCGGCGTCGACGCCGACGACCAGATCCCCTACCGCCAGGTCGAGCTCGCGCTGGAACGCTCGGGCGCCCCCTTCGTGATCCTGCGCCCCAACTGGTTCGCCGACAATTTCCTCAATTACTGGGGCCACGGCGTGCTCGCCGGCGTCATCGAGGTCCCCGCGGGGACCGGCGCCTCGTCCTTCATCGACGCCCGCGACATCGCCGACAGCGCCGCCGCCGCCCTGACCACCGGCCGCTTCGACGGCCAGGCCTTCAACCTCACCGGCCCCCAGGCGCTGACCTACGCCCAGGCCGCCGAGATCCTCGCCAAGACCCTCGACCGCCCCGTCGCCTACCGCGACCTGCCCGAGGCCCCCTTCGTCGAGGGCCTGATCGCCGCCGGCCTTCCCGCCGACTACGCGCCGTTCCTGGCCTCGATCTTCGAGCCGGTCCGCCAGGGCTGGACCGCCGCGACCACCGCGGACATCGAGACCCTGACCGGCCACGCCCCCCGCTCGGTCGAGACCTGGGCGAAGCACGCCGCCCCCGGCTTCCAGACCCTTGCCGCCGCCTGAGCGCCCGCCGCGCCGCCGCCCCGCGGGCGGCGCGGCCCTTCGCCAGCATCCGCAACCGTCCGGACCCTGGGTCATCCGGCCGACCGCGCAGCGCGGTCGGCCGCAGCCCCCCCGGCTCCGGGCCAGGCGCCCCTTGCCGACGGCAGACGCCCGCTTGCAAAAAGATGAACTTTAGATTAACAAGACGTTCACAAACTGAACCGGAGCGCCCGTCATGTCCTTCAAGACGGTGTCCTCCCCGGGTCTGCTTGGCGACCTGATGGGAGATGAGCTTGTTCAGTTGCTTGGAGGGCCGGCGTATACGTTGCTTGTGGCCGTGGTCGTCGCCTCCGTCATCGGCGTCCTGATGATGGGACGCTCGATCTGACGAGGACGAGACCGTCCGAAATGCCAGGCGCGGCCGGCCCCCCGGGGCCGGCCGGACTTTCCCGTCCCCTCAGGTCCGCGACATCGGATCGGTCAGCTGCCGATGCTCCTGCAGGGCGAAGCGGTCGGTCATGCCGGCGATGTAGTCCGCCACCACCCGCGCCCGCCCCGTCGCCGACATCGCGTGCATCGCCTGGTCGCGCCAGTCGTCGGGCAGCACGCGCGGCGTCTCCATGTAGATCTCGAACAGCTCCGCCACCACCGCGGCCGCCTTGCGCCGCATCCGGGCCACCCGCCAGTGGCGATACATCCGCTCGAACAGGAAGCCGCGCACCTGCCGCAGGTCCGAGACCATCCCGTCCGAGAACGCGATCACCGGCCGCCCCAGCCTGCGGATCTCGTCCGCCGTCTCCGCGCCCGAACCCTCCAGCCGCAGGCGCGAGGTCTCCAGCACATCCTCCACCAGCGCCCCGAACACCCGCCGCAGCGCCTCGTGCTGGCGGCGCGCGGGATCCAGCGCGGGATAGCGCCGGTCCACCTCCCGGAAGCAGTCGCCGACCACCGGCAGGGTCGCGATCTCCTCGGCGGTGAACAGCCCCGC
>CAXGVP010000727.1:0-2611 GCA_964013055.1 uncultured Albimonas sp. | reverse complement strand
ACATGTAGACCATGTCGACGCCGTCCCAGGCCATTTCCAGCGCCATCTCGGCGGTGCGGTCGACGCCCATCCGCTCCATGTCGGACATGGTGATGATGTTGGTCTCGCGCTCGCGGGCGACCTTCACGGCCTCGCGCGGGACCTGCCAGCCGCCGATGCCGACCTGGACGAGGTTCTTCGCCGGCACATTCGGAAGATTGGTCGAGTGGAACCACGGCGTGGTGTGCATCCGCTCGTCCAGGTCCTTCTCCTGGATGTCGGCGTGGCGGTCGAAGTGAACGATGCCGATCTTCTTCGAGGTGCACTCGGCGATGCCGCGCACGCAGGGAAAGCCGATGGAGTGGTCGCCCCCGATCATGATCGGCAGCGAGCCCGAGGAGAAGACGTGGGAGACGGCGCGGCTGATCTGGTCGAAGCTCTTCTCCAGGTTCGCGGGGATGGTGAACACGTCGCCGGCGTCGCACAGCGTCATCTGCTCGCGCAGGTCGATGGCCATCTCGTAGTTGTAGGGCGTGTAGAGCGCCGAGATCTTGCGCACCCCCTGCGGGCCGAAACGGGTGCCGGGGCGATAGGTGGTGCCGCCGTCGAAGGGGATGCCGAGCACGGTGGCGTCGTAGTGGCCGACCTCGGTCACGTCCTCGGTGTAGGGGGCCTTGAGGAAGGTGTTGATGCCGGCGTAGTGGGGCAGCTCGCCGCGGGCGAAGGTGGGGATCGAGCGGTCCTCGATGCTGTCGGCGCCGGTCAGGCCCATGCGCAGGGCCCAGGCCTTCTCCTTCTCCCACTCCGTGCCGGGGATGTCCGCCTCGGCCCGCATCGCCTTCCAGCCCTGCAGCTGGGAAAGGTCGGGGTGGTGCATCCGGCGACGCTCGGGGAACAGCGCGGGGGCGGTGCGGCGGCGGGGTTCAGACCTGGGGAACATGGTCGTCCTCTTGGGCTTGCGCGGTCGGGGTCTCGGCGAAGGGGCGGTTCTGGAAGGGGATGCCGCCGTCGCGCGCGTCGAAGTCGTAGGTGATGGTGGCGCCGTAGGCCTCGGGCTCGATGGGATCCCACCGGGGCTTGTCGAAGACAAGCACCCTGTCGCCCAGCTTGAAGGCTTCCTCGAGGTCGTGGCTGACCATGAACACCGTCATGTTGGTCTCGGCCCGCAGGTCCTGGAGGAAGGCGTGCATGGCCAGCCGGGTGCCGGGGTCCAGCGCCCCGAAGGGCTCGTCGAGCAGCAGCACGCGGGGCCGGCCGGCGAGCGCCTGGGCGATGGCGAGACGCTGCTGCATGCCCCCGGAGAGGGAGGCGGGATACTGGTCGGCGACATGGGCGAGGCCGATGCGCTCCAGCGCCGCGTCGGCGCGCTTGCCGGCCTCGCGGCGTCTCGCGCCGAAGAAGCGGGGGAGGCGGCCGGCGCGCTCGCCGCCCAGCTCCTCGGCGGCGATCAGGTTGCCGCGCACGGTCATGTGGGGGAAGACCGAGTAGCGCTGGAAGACCACGCCGCGGTCGCGGTCGGGCTCCTGCGCGGGGGGGCGGCCCTCGATGGAGATGGCGCCCCGCGTGGGCCGCTCCTGCGCCAGCAGCAGGCGCAGGAAGGTGGACTTGCCGCAGCCCGAGGCGCCGACGATGGAGACGAATTCGCCCTCGGCGACCTCGAGGTTCACCCGCTCGAGAATGGGCCGCTTCCCGTAGCTCTGGAAGATGTCGGAGACGCTTACAAAGCTCATGTGGCAGGTCCCGCCCAGGGGAAGGCGCGCCGGTGGAGCTGGCGCAGGCCGAGGTCCATCAGGAAGGCGAGCAGGGTGATCCAGATCACGTAGGGGATGATCACGTCCATCGCGAAATAGCGGCGCACGAGGAAGATGCGGTAGCCCAGCCCCTCGGTCGAGGCGATGGCCTCGGCGGCGATCAGGAACAGCCAGGCGGGGCCGAGCGACAGGCGCAGGGCGCCGATCAGCCGGGGCAGGACCTGGGGCAGCGCCACGCGGGTGATAATGGCCCAGGTCGAGGCGCCCAGGGTCTGGGCCTTGACGATCATCTCCTCGGGGATTTCCGCCGTTCGTTGCGCGATGTCTCGGATCAGGACGGGCGCGATGCCGATGGCGATCAGCGCCACCTTGGAGACCTCGCCCAGCCCGAAGACGATGAACAGGATCGGCAGGATCGCCAGCGGCGGGATCAGCGAGATCACCGAGACGAAGGGCGCCAGCGTGGTGCGGATGCCCGGGATCAGCCCGATCAGCAGGCCAAAGACCAGCCCCATGGCGGCCGAGATCCCCGCCCCCTCCGCCAGCCGGATCAGCGAGGCGGAGGGGTCCAGCCACAGCAGCACGTCGCCGGAGCGGCGGTCGGGCTCGGTCGCCAGCGCGACGGCGGTGTCGAGGATCTGCGCCGGCGCCGGCAGCAGCTTGTCCGCGGGGTTGGCCGCGCGCCGCAGGTCGGAGGCGATCACATAGCCCAGCACCGCCAGCGCGAAGGGCAGGGCGGCGAGGCCGAAGGCCAGCAGCCGGCCGGGACGTCGGTTGATCCAGCGCATCCTCAGCCCCCCGCCCGCGGTGTGCGCGTTCGACCGTTGCAGGGCGCCCGACGCGGCGCTTGCGCTGCGTCAGGCAGGATCGTGCGGGCGGCG
>CAXGVP010000726.1:0-2616 GCA_964013055.1 uncultured Albimonas sp. | reverse complement strand
CCCGCCGGAGGCTCCCACGGCGAAGACCCCTCCTGACCTCCCCCCAGTCGTGACGTAGCCAAGCCCGCCCGCAGGGCGCCTGTAGACCGCTCCCTCGCCGGTCCCCGGTCGCAGCCCGCGCCCGCCGGCCCCCGTCACGCCCCCCCTCCAACCGCTTTCCATCCCCGTCCCCGAAACGGTTAGTGTCCGACACTCTTGCGCCCTTCCCTCTCGCCCTTTACCGATCCCGACGACCCCCGCGGCGCCCTGCAGCGCCCGCGGCGAAGGAGAGGAGACGCAGCGAATGCAGATCGACGGACTGGCCGCCATCGTCACCGGCGGGGCCTCGGGCCTGGGCGGGGCGACGGCCGAGATGCTGGCCGCCAAAGGCGCCAAGGTCGCCATCTTCGACCTCAACGAGGAACTGGGGACCGCGAAGGCCAAGGCCATCGGCGGCACGTTCCACAAGGTGAACGTCACCGACGAGGACGAGGTGACGAAGGCCATCGCCGAGGCCGAGGGCCTCAACGGCAAGGCCCGCATCCTGGTGAACTGCGCCGGCATCGGCCCGCCCGCCAAGGTCATCGACCGCGAGGGCAATCCGCTGCCACTGGCGAAGTTCGCCTCCATCATCAACGTGAACCTGATCGGCACCTTCAACGTGCTCTCCAAGTTCGCCGCGCGCATCCAGGCCGAGGACCCGGTGGGCGAGGAGCGGGGCGTGATCATCAACACCGCCTCCGTCGCCGCCTACGAGGGCCAGATCGGCCAGGCCGCCTACGCCGCCTCCAAGGGCGGGATCGTGGGCATGACCATCCCCATCGCGCGCGAGTTCGCCCGCTCCGGCATCCGGGTGTGCACCATCGCGCCGGGCCTGTTCCTGACCCCGCTGCTCGCCTCGCTCCCCGAGGAGGCGCAGAAGTCGCTGGGCGCGCAGGTGCCGTTCCCGAGCCGGCTGGGCGATCCCTCCGAATACGCCAAGATGGCCTTCTCGATCATCGACAACCCGATGCTCAACGGCGAGACGATCCGGCTGGACGGCGCGATCCGCATGGCGCCGAAGTAAGGCGACGGCCTCCCTCGCGGAGGCTCTGGCGCCACGCCGCCCCGGGCCGGCCGGGGCGGCGCATGAAACGCAGGGAGGAGAGGCGCGATGCTGCCCACCGAAGACCAGGCGATGGTTCGCGACATGGCGCGCCGCTTCGCCGCCGAGAAGCTGGCCCCCAACTCCGCCCGCTGGGACGAGACCGGCGAGTTCCCCAGGGACGTGATCCGCGAGATGGGCGGTCTGGGCCTGATGGGCATGCTGGTCCCCGAGGACCACGACGGCGCCTTCACCGACAATGTCGCCTACGCCATGGCGCTGGAGGAGATCGCCGCCGGCGACGGCGCGATCTCGACCGTCATGTCGGTGCACAACTCCGTCGGCTGCGTGCCGATCCTGCGCTACGGCAGCGAGGCGCAGAAGGACCAGTGGCTCCGCCCCATGGCGCGGGGCGAAAAACTGGGCGCCTTCGCCCTGACCGAGCCGCATGCCGGCTCCGACGCCTCCGCCCTCAGGACCCGGGCCGTGCGCACCAACGCCGGCTGGGTGCTGAACGGCGTGAAGCAGTTCATCACCTCGGGCAAGAACGCCGACGTCGCGATCGTCTTCGCCGTCACCGACCCCGAGGCCGGCAAGAAGGGCATCTCCGCCTTCATCGTGCCCACCGACGCCCCCGGCTGGCGGGTCGCCTCGCTGGAGAAGAAGCTGGGCCAGACCCTTTCCGACACCGCCCAGATCGCCCTGGAAGACCTGGAGATCCCTTCGGAGAACCTGCTGGGCGAGGAAGGCGAGGGTTACCGCATCGCGCTCTCGAACCTCGAGGGCGGGCGCATCGGCATCGCCGCCCAGGCGGTCGGGATGGCCCAGGCCGCGCTCGACTACGCCATCGGCTACGCGAAAGAGCGCGTCTCGATGGGCAAGCCGATCATCGAGCACCAGGCGGTGGGCTTCCGCCTCGCCGACATGGCGACCCAGGTCGAGGCGGGCCGGCAGATGGTGCTGCACGCGGCGGCGGTGAAGGACGCAGGGCGCCCGGCGCTGCAGGCCGCCTCGATGGCCAAGCTCTTCACCTCCGAGATGGCCGAGCGGGTCTGCTCCGTCGCCATCCAGACGCTGGGCGGCTACGGCTACACCCGCGATTTTCCGGTCGAGCGGATCTATCGCGACGTGCGCGTGTGCCAGATCTACGAGGGCGCCTCGGACATCCAGCGCATGCTCATCGCCCGCGGCCTCGCCGCCTGAGGCCGCCCCCGGCGGCGGCGCCCCTGCAGCGCCGTCGCCAATGAAGCGCGCGCCCGCTTCGGAGCCCGACACGCGCGTCCGGGCCGCACGCCTGCGGCAGCGAGCGGTCTACAGGCGCCCTGCGGGCGGGCTTGGCTGCGTCCGCGCCTGTCGGGCGGTTCGTGCAGCAGCCCTGGCGTCAGAGCCTGCCGCGCCCCGCGCGCCGCCGCTTCGCCGACCCGGGAGACGCCCGCCTCAAGGCGCCCCGGGCCTGACCCGGGGCCTCTCCCCGACGCCGGCCGACAGCGCCGCCGCGACCGCCTCGCGCCGCCGCGACGGAGGGCGCGCCCAGGCGCCTGCCCCGGCTTGGC
>CAXGVP010000725.1:0-2621 GCA_964013055.1 uncultured Albimonas sp. | reverse complement strand
CCGCGCAGGTCCGGCAGGACCATGCGGAACCGCTCCGACAGCAGCGCCGTCGCGCCGATCCCGCCCCATTGCCGCGACCATTGCGTCAGCCCGTGCAGCAGCAGCACGGCGGGCGCCGAGGCCGGACCGGCGAAGTCGTAGACCAGCCGCGTCCCGTCGGGCCGGATCAGCGCCCGCGTCTCCATATCGCGCTCCCCCGCACGCCCGGCGCACGGCCGGGGGCCAAGCCCTGCGCCTGAAGCCGCTCAGCCCCCGCTTTCGGCCCGCTTCACCCAGCGCCCGTTGTCCTGCGCCCAGTAGACCGCCTTCATCCCGCCCGAGGAGACCTCGCGCCACGCCGCCCGGGCGCGGTCCTTGGCGGCGGCGTCGGCGTCGTCGAACATCAGCACCACGCGCTCGAAGCCCGCGAACTCGGGCACGTCGGGCGCGGCGCCGTCGACCAGCATCAGGATGTCGGGGCGGTTGGGCGTCTCGCGCCCGGCGGTGAGGTAGATCGGCTGAGCCTCGGCGAAGCCGTCCTCGGGGGCGCCGTGGGGGAGGAAGGACTCCTCCCGGTAGCTCCACAGCCGCTGGTTCAGCGCCGCGACCCGCGCCGGGGAGCCGGCGCGCACACAGACCCGCCAGCCCCGGGCGAGGCATTTCTCCAGGATCTCCGGCGCCGCCGCCTCCAGCGCCGTGTCGGTCAGGTGGTAGAACCAGGCCTCGGCCATGCTCTCGATCCGCTCCGCGATCCGGGCGCCTGCCGGCCCCCTCGGGCCGGCGCGGTCGAGGGGGGCTCGACGCCCCCCGAGACCGCCGCCCGGCGCCGCGATCAGCCCTTCTCGCGCCCTTTCACCAGCGCGTCCACCGCCCGCACGCCCCAGCCGGTCGCCCCTCGCGGAGCGAGGTCGGTGGCCTCGGACATCAGCGCCACGCCGGCGATGTCGACATGGATCCACGGCACCTCGTCCTTGACGAAGCGCTTGAGGAACTGCGCCGCGGTGATCGAGCCGGCGGGCCGCCCGCCGGTGTTCTTGATGTCGGCCAGCCGCGACTTGATCTGCTTGTCGAAGGCGGGGTCCATCGGCAGGCGCCAGGCCTTCTCGCCGGCCGCCTTCGCCGCCGCGCCGAACTCGTCGGCGAAGGCGTCGTCGTTGGCGAAATAGCCGGCGTACTGGTGGCCCAGCGCGATGATCATCGCCCCCGTCAGCGTGGCGAAGTTCATCATCACCGCCGGCTTGAACCGCTCCTGCGCGTACCAGAGCACGTCGGCCAGCACCAGACGCCCCTCGGCGTCGGTGTTGATCACCTCGATCGTGTCGCCCTTCATCGACTTCACGATGTCGCCGGGGCGCTGGGCCTTGCCGTCGGGCATGTTCTCGACGAGGCCCACCAGCCCCACCACGTTGGCCTTGGCGCCGCGCAGGGCCAGCGCGCGCATCACGCCCGCCACCAGGCCCGCGCCGCCCATGTCCATGGTCATCTCTTCCATGCCGCCTGCGGGCTTGAGCGAGATGCCCCCGGTGTCGAAGACCACGCCCTTGCCGACCAGCGCCACCGGCGCCTCGTCGCCGCCGCCCTTCCACGACATCACCACGACCTTGGAGGGCTGGCAGGAGCCCTCGCCCACCCCCAGCAGCGCCCGCATCCCGAGCGACTTGAGGTCGGCCTCCTCGAGGATCTCGACCTCCAGCCCCAGCTCGCCCATGGCGGCGAGGCGGGCGGCGAATTCCTCGGTGCCCAGCACGTTGGCGGGCTCGTTGACCAGGTCGCGGGTGAAGAACACGCCCTCGGCCACCGCCATGTCGTCGCGCGCGGCGCGCGAGACCTTCTCGGGCGCATCGGCGTAGAGGCGAACCTCGCCGCGCTCGGTCCTGTCGTCCTCGCCGGTCTTGTAGACGTCGAAGCCGTAGGCGCGAAGGGCCATGCCGAAGGCGAGCGCCGCGGCGATCTCGGGCGCGCCGGTTCCGCCGGCGAAGACGGAGATCCCCTTCCGGGCCGCCTTGCCCGAGACGGCGGCCGAGACCGCGCCGCCGGCCTTGCGCGCATCCTCGACCGAGGGCTCGGCCCCCAGCGAGACCAGCAGCAGCGCATCGGCGGCGAGGCCCGCGGGGGCGGGGAAACGGATCAGGTCGCCCGGCTTGCCCTTCCACTCGGCGGCGGCCACGGCGCGGCTCAGCCCGCCGCCCATGGCGGCGTCGGCGGCGGCGGCGGCCGGGGTCAGGGCGTCGGGCCCCAGCGCGAGGACCACCACGGTCCCGCCGGCGGCGGCGAGCGCGCCCTGTTCCTCGGTCTCGAATTCGATCTCGATCGGCGCGCTCATCAACGGCCCTCCCCGGCGCTTCTTGCGATGACGTGGCCTCCAGACCTAGCCCCGCGCGCAGGCGCTTGCCAGCGCCGCAGGGTCGCGGCGTGGCGTCGCCGGGGGGCGCGAGCCGGCGGGCCTGGCGCCCCGCCCAAACGTCGGAGGCGCCGCGCGACGCCTGCCGCCCGGGGCCGGCGTCCGGCCCGCGGCGCGCGGGACCGGGGTCGCCCGGGGCGACCGCCGCGGGCGGGACGCGCCCGCCACAGGTCCCCACGCCGGTCAGCGCCGCGGGCCGGACGCCCGCCCCACGCGCCCCCCGTCGCGCGGCGCGGCGCAA
>CAXGVP010000724.1:0-2627 GCA_964013055.1 uncultured Albimonas sp. | reverse complement strand
CCCGCCGCGGGCGCGAGGACCTGCCCGCACCGCGGGCGCAAGGACTTCCCCCCGTCGTGGGCGCGAGGACCTTGCCCTCGCCGTCTCGACGGGGCATCGGGCGGCGGTCTGGATGCGCCCGGAGGGACCGAGATGCCCACACGCTACTGGATCGAGTTCGAGCGCGGCGCCGGCGCGATGATGTTCGGCTTCCACCGCATCGGCGTCACCGCGCCGGATCCCGCCGCCGCGCTGGCGCTGATCGCCGCGCAGGCGTTCCACGGCCGGCCGCTGCCGCCGGTCGCCCGGATGGTCGCCGACATCGACGTCTCGACCCTCGATCCCGAGGACGTGCAGGAGCTCATGGGCGACCCGGGGCGCCCCGGCATCTGGTTCCCGCTGGGCTTCCAGGACTGACATCCGCCCGACCCCACGCCCGCCTCACGCGATTTTCGCTTGCACGTTGCACCGCCGCATTTAACGGTTTGACGACGTTTCCGAGATGAACGGAGTGCCGGGATGCGCCGAGCCGCCGCCGTCGCCTTCGCCCTCGCGCTGCCGGCGGTTCCCGCCGCGGCGCAGGGGCCCGCCCATGCCTCGACCCGGCCCGCCGGGCCGGTGGAGGGCGCGCGCGACCTGCTCTATCATCTCGACTGGGGGCCGGTGGCGCTGGGCGAGTTCCGGGTGCGCCACGAACCCGGCGAGACCGGGGCGCTGACCATCGAGGCGCGCTCGAAGGGGCTGGCCTCGATGCTCTTCGACTTCACCCTGACCGAGGCCACCCGGCGCGAGGCCGGTGGCGGCCGCCGCTTCACCATCAACGGCGCGTTCGGCGACGAGGACTACGACCGCCTCGTCACCTGGGACCCCGGCCAGGCGCCGCAGGTCGAGCATCGCGCCGGCGCCCCGGACGAGGAGCTGACCCCGGTGCCCGCGGCGGCGCTGCCGCGCTCGGTCGATCCGGCCGCGGCGGTGCTCGCGGTGCTCGACCAGGTGAAGGCGGGCGAGGGCTGCGCCGGCGAGTGGGCGATCTACGACGGCGTGCGGATGATGGCGCTGACCGTGCGCGACGAGGGGCTGGACGAGGTCGAGGCCGACCGCGACTGGACCTACGCCGGCCCCGCGCGGCGCTGCCGCCTGGGGATCGAGCGGATGGGCGGCTTCCCCGTCGACGACGAGCGCGAGACCGAAGAGGCCGACTTCTCCCGCCTGCTGTGGATCGCCGAGATGGACGGGCGCCCGACGCCGGTGCGCCTGCAGGTCTCCTGGCCGCTGGGCTTCGCCACCGGGCGCATCGACCTGCGCTGACGCTCCCGCCCGCGCGCGAATCGGCTTGCGCCCGGCGCGAACCCGCTCTATCCGCCGTTTTTCCGGGCGCCTGGCGCCCACTGGTTGAGCGAAGCCCTCCTTTGACTTATGTTGAGACTCCGCCCTGCGCCGGGGCGCGAAGAGGTTTTCCGGCGCGCGACGTGGAGGAAATCGAACTGACCGGACTCGAAAGCGCGGGGACGACCCCGCCGGAGAACACGGAGCGAATGGGTGGCGAAGACCTGCTCCGGCTCGTTCTGAACTCGCTCGAGGACGACAAGGCCGAGGACATCGTGCAGGTGGATCTGCGCGGCAAGTCGGACATCGCCGACTTCATGGTGATCGCCTCCGGCCGCTCGTCCCGACAGGTGGCCGCCATCTCGGAGAAGCTCATCGAGCGTCTGAAGGCCGAAGCGCGGGTGCTCGCCCGGGCCGAGGGCAAGGACACGGGCGACTGGGTGCTGATCGACGCGGGGGACGTGATCGTCCACGTGTTCCGGCCCGAGGTGCGCGAGTTCTACCAGCTCGAGAAGATGTGGCTCCCGGCCGAGGACGCGGCGAAACGCGCCGCCGCCTCGCCCAGCTACGCCTGACCCTGATCCAGGGTCCGGCGTGAGAGTGCACCTGGTCGCCGTGGGCCGCGCCCGCGGCGGGCCCGAGGCGGCGCTCGTCGACGACTGGCTGACGCGCTTCGACCGGACGGCGCGGCCGCTGGGCCTGGGCCCTGCGCGCCTGCTGGAGGTCGAGGACCGCAAGGGCCGCGGCGCGGAGGCGGAGGGCGAGCTGATCCTCTCGGCCCTGCCCGACGGCGCCGCGCTGATCGTGCTGGACGAGCGCGGGCGCACGCTGACGTCCCCCGACTTCGCCTCTCGCCTGGCGGACTGGCGCGACCAGGGCCGCCGGGACGCGGTGGTGGCGATCGGCGGGGCCGACGGCCACTCGGACGCGGTGCGCGCGCGGGCGGACCTGATGCTGAGCTTCGGCAAGATGGTCTGGCCCCACATGCTCGCCCGCGCGATGGCGGCCGAGCAGATCTACCGCGCCGCCACCATCCTCGCCGGCTCCCCCTACCACCGCGCCTGAGGCGAGCCGCCGCGCCTGGGTCGGGGCCTGGGCGAGGGCCGGGTTCCCCGGCCCATAGGCGCCCTGCGGGCGGGCTTGGGCGCGTGGCCGGCGGCGCGCCCGGACGGCGAGGCGGCGACGCCCGGCGCCCCGGGTCCCCACCTCGCCCTCCGCGACAGGCCGTCTCGTCCGCGCCAACCTGGCCCCCCGCGCGCCCGGCGCTTCGCGCCGGGCCCGGCCGCTTGCGCGGCCGGCCTGCGGCGCCCGCCGCGGCGCGG